>NZ_JBHTZA010000005.1:0-162385 GCF_042790555.1 Arthrobacter sp. NPDC056727
GCTTAAGACGCGGTGCGCGACATCTGTAGCGGACCGGCCACCGCGCTCTCAACAGGCAAAACGACAGTAGGGTGGCACTGAGCACCGACAGAATACTTCGTCAGTTCTTTGCCCTGCCGTGACCACAGGGTCGCCCGGTGATTGTCCCGGATGACCAGGGCCCTATAGCCGTCCCATTTGGGTTCGTACAGCAGGTTCCCGGGCCGTGCGCGGGGCATCTTGGTGACCGCCCGGGCGAGGGCGACTTTCACCGGCGGGGCAAGCCCCGCCGGAAGCCCGGCACCGGGGGAGTGTTCAGCAGTCCCCATCGAGGCCCTCGAGAGTGTCGACCTCGACGGCGTCCAGCAGTTCGGCGGTGCTGTTGCCGGTCGTCCTGGCGAGTTCGTCAAGGGCGATGAACCCGGTCCGGGCCAGGGCGATGGCCAGCTCGGCCAGGTACGAGGCCCCGTTGCGCTGGACGAGGTCGTCCAGGACGGCGTGCATGTGGCCGGTCATTTCATTGGGGCCTTCGGATTCCTCAGCGGCGATGCGCAGCAGGGTCAGTGCGGCCAGGCGCGGATCGTCGTACATCAGTCCCATGGCCCCACACTACGCACCGGCATCCTCACTGTCAGTGATGGCCTCGAGTAGGCACTCCCCGGTCAGCGGTCCGAACCGCAGTTCAAAGGCTCACAGGTTCACGTTCGGGCCCCCGTGGGCGTGCCAGAGCCAGGCGTCAACTAGGTCCCGGAGCCGATGGCGGCCACGGTGCCAGTGTCGGCACCAGAAGCCGGGAGAAAGTGAACCCTTACCGCCGCCCCACAGATGCGAGCCCAGCGGCAGCCCGCAGGATCCTGAGGAGCCGGCCGGTGTCGTTCAGCCGGTCCACCGGCCGGGCCCCGGCGAGCTCCCGGGCAGGGGTCATCATCCACAAGGCGAAGTAGTTGTGCGGCACTTTCGCCTCCATTGCCGTTTTGAACAGGGCCGTCACACGGGGATCCAGTTGCCCGTCGGCCAGGAACTGGAAGCCAGGGCAGAACGTCCCGTCCCCGATGAACACCCGAACCAGGGCCCGCAGCACCGGTTCCGGATCCGGCAAATCATTCAGCCGGGCACGCACCTCGTCCAGGGAGGGCAGACCGAACTCCTGGCGCAGTGCCGTCCACATCCCGTCCGGGACCGGGCCGGAAAATCCTTGCACGCCTGGCCTAGTCGTCGGTGATGGTGGCCAAGAGCCACTGTTCGGACAGGGGATCGCGGCGCAGCTCGAAGGTCCGCAGCGGGGCCGTGGAGTCGAGGCGGACCTGGATGCGCCAGTGTTCGACGTCGACGACGTTTCCGATGCCGCGGGGGGCAGTGCGGCGGGTGTCCCACCAGGAGTCGCGGCTGAACCAGTGCACGGGTTCGGCGGCGACTGCCCAGATCCGTCCGTCGTAGCGGACGGCGAGGGGAGTGCCGGCCGGGGTGAAGCGGACGTCCACGGGGAGGTCCAGGGCGTGCGTGTCCAGGGTGGGCGCGTCGGGGGTGATTGTCATGTGGTGGTTCTTTCGTGTGGTGCTGGGTGGCGACGTTGGTGGTTTTAGGCGGCTTTGACGAGGGGGAGTTCGTCCCAGTGGGTGGTGTACCGGGGGGAGAGCATGCCGCGTTTCATGGTCCAGTCGAGGCCGGTTTTGATCCCGGCGTGGCCCAGTCCGATGGAGCCGCGGCCGTACCGTCGGGTGACGTCTTCGAGGAGGGTTCCGATGTGGCGTTCCTCGTGCGGGTTTTCGAACAGGGACAGTGGTGCCTGGTTGCCGGTGGGGCGCAGGTCGGTGACCATGATCCCGGCCCGAGCGTACCGGATCCCTTCGACGATCCGGGGCAGGAGCGCGTACGCGGCCCTGGTCAGGATCACCGGGTCCGCGGTGGGCATCGGCAACGGCACGCACACGGAGGGGTAGGAGGTGTCGTTCTGGTTGTAGTGGGACGTGCCGGCGAACGCGGTCAGGACCTTGGCCTGCAGCCCGTGCCTGCCCAGCCGTGCCGACGCCTGCTGGCCGTAAACGCTCAGGACCTGCCGCATCGCGGCGCCTGTGGTGATGGGTTTGGCGAATGAGCGGGAGAAGATCAGCTGGTCCCGTCCGATCCGTTCTTCCTCCATGGGGATGCAGGGCGTGCCCTGCAGTTCCAGGACGGTGCGCATCATGACGACCGAGAACCTGTCCCGGATGAGTACCGGGTCCGCCCGGCACAGGTCCAGGACCGAGAAGATGCCCATCACGTTCAGCCGCTTGGTCAGCCGGGCCGCGACGCCCCAGATCTCCATGACGGACAGGCGCCCCAGCAGGCCCTCCCGCACGGGTGCGGGGATGGAGTCCCAGTGGCACACCCCGCCGAACGCTGGGTTGTTTTTCGCCCATTTGTTGGCCAGTTTCGCCAGCGTCTTCGTCGGGGCGATCCCGACGCACACGGGCACGCCGACGTTCCGCCGGACCGCGGCCTTCATGGCCCGGCCCAGTGCGAGCAGCTCAGCCGGGGTGCCTTTGACGCCGAGGAACGCTTCATCGATGCTGTAGACCTCCAGCCAGGCCGAGTACCGGCCCAGCAGTTCCATCACCCGGGCGCTGATGTCCCCGTAGAGTTCGTAGTTGCTCGAGAGCGCCACGAGGCCCCATTCCTTCGCCCGCGGGGCGAGCTTGAACCAGGGCTCGCCCATGGCGATGCCGAGGGCTTTGGCTTCGGGGGAGCGGGTGACGGCGCATCCGTCGTTGTTGGACAGTACGATGACAGGCCTGCCCTCCAGAGACGGGTTGAACGCCCGCTCGGCGGAGGCATAGAAGCAGTTCACGTCCACGTGCGCGATCTGCGGCATCCGCCGCATCACCGCCGGCCTAGACATGGCCGCTTTCCCGTCTGATGAAATGGCTGGCGTTAGACATGGTGCAGGCACCTGGTCGCCACACCCCAGATCACCAGGTCCGACAGGGCCGGAACCCGGATGTCCGGGAACTTGGGGTTTTCTGCCTGCAGCACCACACCGTCCGGTGTGATGCGCAGCCGCTTGATCGTCAGTTCCCCGTCCAGGACTGCGACGACCACGCACCCGTCGCGCGGCTCCAGCGCCCGGTTCACGATCAGCTCGTCGCCGTCGCTGATCCCGGCACCCTCCATTGATTCTCCGGTCACCCGCACCACGTAGGTGCTGGTGATGTCCTTGATCAGGTGTTCGTTCAGGTCGATCCGGCCATCAAAGTAGTCCTGGGCCGGCGACGGGTACCCCGCCGCGACCGGTATCGGGGCCACCAGCACCGACAACAACGACACGCCCGCGTCTACCACGCGGGGACCAATGATAACGCCCACGACACACCTTTATTCGAACATATATTCGATTCTTTAGTGTAGACCCCGGCACTGACACTTTGCGCCCCCTCCCGGGCTGAGGGCGCTTCCGGGTGCGTCCTGCCCACAACCGGGGACAATTCGAATCGGGTTATCCACCACTGCGGCGGCCGGCGGGAGCTCTCTCCATGGCTCCCGGGAATCCAGCCGTGGATAACCCGAATTGCCCCCAACCGTGGACAGGAGAGACGTCGCCTGGGCGCAGCGCATCCCGTGTGCGGCTGGTCACCGAGGCAACCCAGTGGCTCAACGGCGGTGTGGGCGGAGTCCGGGGGAGTAGCTCATGGCAGCGCGGGCATGGACAGTCCTCATAGACAGGAAGTGCCGGACGTCCGGCTGTTCAGGCCAGACGCGAGTCATCGCGGACTGGACGTTAACCCGGAGCGTTACGCGATGTCCGGCCAGATGGGTCAGCCACCGGCGCCGTTGCCGTTCCCGGGTTTGCGGCCGCGCTGCCGGCCGGCGCGCCAGCCCGGCAGCGCCTCGTCGAGCGCCTGTGCCTTGGCCGGGGCGAGGTCACCGCGACGTGCCTTTTGGCGCTGGGCGTGCAGCCACACCCCGAGCTCGTGCTCTTCCCCCACCGCAACCGCCTTGTGGCGGGGCCAGTCGTTCCCGGCCGCCCGGTATCGGACCAGGGCGCCGAGCCGGTCCCGCCATCTGGCCTCGTCGGCCACAGGCCTTGGTGGCCGTTGCCAGCCCGGGAGGATGGCCAGCCCGTCGCGGTACGCCGGTGCGAGGGTCCCGGCCGCGGCGTCGTGGCGGCGCCGCTCAAGCCACGTGGCCAAGGTCCGCTCCTCGGCCGCGCTGGCGGTGCGGGAAGGATAGTGGCCGGTTTCCTGGACCAGGGCCACGAGCTGGCGCACCCGCGCGAGCCCCTGCATGCTCACCTGCGCGGGCGATTGACTTGCGGCCTGCTCGTGGGCTGCCTGGAGCCCGGGGTCGGCGGCCAGAGCGATGGCCAGGTGGTAGCCGATGGTCTTGGCGGGGGCTCTGGTGAGCGCGGCGATCCGGGGACGGGTCAGCCCACCCCGGTACATCAGCACCCACTCCGCGTTCGGAGCCGCAGTATGCCGCCTGGTCGTCACGGCACCATCCTGCCACCCGGCCGGGCCCGTGGTTGCGGAAGGGCCGCGGTCTCAATCAACTCGTGGCGGCGTCCTGGAAGGCCCTTCCAGCCGGGGCCGGCTGCATGGGGAAACAGTCCGGCCCCGGTTTCCGGGCTGCAGGCTTTGTCCAATGCTGCGTCCCAGCGGGGGATGAGACCACTCTGTCTCGCCAACCTTGGAGAAAGGCCAGAACACCTTGGGAGTCGGTTAGCCGTTTGCTGGGAATACGGCATGCTCGCGGGGCTCGCACCCCTAAGGGCGTCCACTCCGCAAGCTCCGTGGCCGGCTGTGGGGTCCAGTGCCGGCTCCGCAGGGCTCCGCCGTCCCCGGCCCTGTCTTGTCTACGACGTTTTTTGGCTGCTGTCCCAAGGGATTGTACGTGTCCGCTCCGGCCTGTCGAGCCCCGGTTCCGCAGGCTCCACCGGGGCCTGCGGCCCGTGGAATCGGCTCCGGCGCTCCTGCGTCGCTTATTTCCTCCGCAGATTCCACGGTCCTTGCCCAAGGGTCGACAGGCCTCCGTCGGCCACAGCTCCGCAAGCTCCGCCAGCAGCCAAAAAACAACGGGGAGAAGGGAAGCTGGCCGGTCACCAGTACCGCCCCACACCCCCACGTCTCTGCAAGGACAAAAACCATGAACGCAGTAAGCAAGAAGACCGTGACCCTCGCCGACACCGGGGAAACCATCGACGGCGTGACCGTGCTGGGCGATTACCACATAAACGGCGGCTACGACTGGATGGAACTGATTGAAGAGCACGGCTGGGCAGTGATTCCCAGCTGGGGCTGTGACGGCTGGGACCTGGGCCAATGGCCCTACATCATGGTCGCCGCGACCCGCACCGCTGACAGCATCGGCAACCTGTTCGGCATCGCCACCTACTGCGAAGGCGACGTGACCTGCACCTACTACCGGACAAAAGCCCGCCTTTACGACGCCATCACCGAACAGGCGTTCTTCCACTGGAGGAACGGGCAGGCCCAAGGCCCGGCCGACCTGCCGGAGGCCGCCGCCGAGCTACCCAGCCGGTACCGGATTCCCTACGTCGTGCGGGATGCCGCCTAACCAGCACCACCAACCGCTGTACTGCCCGGCCACGGGCCGGGCAGTACAGCACCCACACGACTTCAAAGGAGCCAGCACATGAGCAACGACACCACCGCACCCAAAGGCATCACCGCCCTGATCTACCGCGATACCCTGGGCACGGACTTCTCAAACCGGGGCATCTCCGACCGTGTCATGGAAGTCACCGTCATCGGTGAGAGCATCGACCCGATATTCGAGGCCACCGAGGAACGGCCCGCCGTCCGGCTCGTCAAAAACGAGCACTTCCACCGGGAGACCGTGGTCCACGCCGAGCCGGTCGCCCCGGCTGGTGAACCAGCCCCGTGGTACATGTTCGGCGGCACGTTCATCTTCAGCAGTGACGCCCGCTTCCGCCGCGCGGCCGGACACTACGGAGCCGTCCCGCTCCACGACCGCCGCGAATAGGGCCGCCGGTGGCCGGGCTTTCGGGGCCGGTCACCGCGGGCGGTCCGCCGCCGTGGCCGGCTTGCGCTGGTGGTCGCCGGCGGCGGACCGCCATCCGCAACAACCAGGGCGGTGGGCAGCTGGCGCCGGCGGCAGGCCTCTGCAGCTGGCTTGCCCTGGGCGGCGGTGGCGGCCGGGAGGAAAAGCATGCTCGCAGGGCTCACACCCGAATGGGCGTCCACTCCGCTTCGCTCCGTGGCCGGCTGTGGGGTCCAGTGCCGGCTCCGCAGAGCTCCGCCGTCCCCGGCCCTGTCTTGTCTACGACGTTTTTTGGCTGCTGTCCTTCGGATTGTAAGTACCCGTGCAGGCCGATCCAGCCCCTGTCGTTCCTCCGGGGCCCGCGGGCGGAAGACTTTGCTCCGGCGCTCCTGCGTCGCTTATTTCCTTTCGCAAACTCTCCCGCCCTTGCCCAAGGGTAGATCGGCCTCCACGGGCACAGCTCCGCAAGCTCCGCCAGCGGCCAAAAAACAACGGGGGAAGAAGGGGAGCTGGCCGGTCACCTTAGGCCGCCCCACACCCCCACGTCTCTGCAAGGACAAGAACCATGACTGAAAAACTGACCATCACCGGATCCGCTGACCTTCTCGCCACCGTCCCGCACCTGCTGGGCAACCAGCCCAAGGAGTCCTTTGTCGTGCTGACGGCACGTTTGGGCTCCCTGGGGGCAACCCTGCGCATGGACGCACCGGCGGAGGCCGCACCACTGCATTACGCCCAAATGATGGCGACCTACGCGGCCAACGACGAGAAGGCAACGGGCAGCTACGTGATCGTTTACACCGACGAGAAACCCACCTACGGCTTCCCCTACGCCGCTCACGTCCTCGCACTCAGCAACGAGCTGGCCACCGCGCGGATGCCCGTCCGCAAGGTCCTGCTGGTGACGGGCACGTACTGGGCGACCTACGGGACCACGGAGAAGAACTCACTCGATGTAATCCGCGACAGCAACGCCAACGTCACCTTGACCTATTTCGGATCCGGCCCCGATATCGACCTCTACAACCCGGAACTGCTGGGCACGTGGGCGCTTCCGGTGCAGGCGCCGGAAGGCACAGACGAGGACCTGGACGCCGCATGCCGGACATGGGCGGCCGCACTGGACGGCGAAGATACACCGGAGAAGGAAACCGCCCGCCAGCTGGCTGCAGCATTCCAGCACCGCCACATCCGCGACTACCTGTTCCGCGAGACCATCACCACGCACAACGGCAGCTTTGGTGACACCCTCACCGGAAAGTTCACCGGCCGCCCCGACTGGGACCGCATCGACCGCGCCGAAGCTGTCGCCTTTGACCTGATGAAGGTCGTACCCACTGGGCAGCGCGCCCCCATGCTGGCCCTGATGGGCTGGCTGGAATGGCTCAAAGGCCGCGGAACCCAGGCGGACCGCTACTTGAAACTGGCCACCGAGGACGTCTCTGGCTTCCGGCTCGCCGTGCTGCTGCGGGAACTCATCAACCGCGGAGCCGTCGCAGACGTCGCCCGCGATCGGGGCACGTCCTACCAGCGCCGCCTGATCTAGGACAGTCGAGGCCGGGACGGATCACCTTCGAAGGGATCCGTCCCGGCCTTGCTGGTGGCGGGGCGGCCTCCCCCGCTGGCGCTCCTCCGGCCGCCGATGACGCTGGCGCGGGCGCAGCCACACACCCAGTCAACGCGCAGAGTCCCGGACTACAGTGGGCACAGACGCCACAAACGGGAGGGACGCCGTGGGAACCGAATACATCTTGACCGACGACGACAGACCGGGCGCTGACGCCAGCCTGGCCGAGGACATCATTGAGTTGCAGCTGCTCACGGCCGGCGAAAAGACCGGCCCCGTGGACACGGCACACGCCCAGGAACACCACAACTTCTAAGGCCGACGCAGCGAAGGCGCTGCGCCCATAGATTCCCTTGCAGAGGAAACACGAAGAGCCGGCACAATGCGCCGGCTCTTCGTGTGTCCCCGCCAGGGTTCACCAAACCACTGCTTCGGTGTACTGTGCCGGTGAGAAGGGGCCGCCGTGGACGCACGGTCGATGGAGAGGATTCAGTTCCGACCGCATCGTATGGGCCCCTTCGCCCATGTAAAGACGGCCCCTGACCTTCGCTGCGCTTCGGCCAGCTGACGGGCGTCCGCTGGCGCGGCCGGCTGTGGGGTCCAGTGCCGGCTCCGCAGAGCTCCGCCGTCCCCGGCCCTGTCTTGTCTTGTCTACGACGTTTTTTGGCTGCTGTCCTTCGGATTGTACGTACCCGTGCAGGCCGATCCAGCCCCTCCGTTCCTCCGGGGCCCGCGGGCGGGAAACTTTGCTCCGGCGCTCCTGCGTCGCTTATTTCCTTCGCAAACTTCCCCGCCCTTGCCCAAGGGTAGATAGGCCTCCCCGGGCACAGCTCCGCAAGCTCCGCCAGCAGCCAAAAAACAACGGGGGAGACGGGGAGCTGGCCGGTCACCTTAGGCCGCCCCACACCCCCACGTCTCTGCAAGGACAAAACCATGAACGATCGCATTGCACGCGCAGCCCTGACCCGCCTGTTCGAACCCCACGACACCGTCGGGCGGACTCTTGTGGGCAGGCTCGGCGCGTACGCCGCTCTGCGGCTGGCCACCGGCGCCCAACCCGCCCACACCCTTCCGGACGTGACGGGCGAGGAACTGGCCGAGGCGTTGAAGCGCTGGGCGCCACGGGTACCTGATCTGGACCCGGAAAAGGATCTGGCCACCATCGAACGCCTGGGCGGCGGGTTCCTGATCCCCGGCGATGAGCACTGGCCAACCGGCCTGGACGACCTCCCGGACGCGCCCCTGGGCCTCTGGTACCGGGGCAACATCGGGAATGGGATCCCGGACCCGTCCAGCTGCGTCGCACTGGCCGGCTCCCGGGACTGCACGAGCTACGGCGCGGCCGTGACCGCCGACATCGCCCACACCCTGGCCCAGCGCGGCATCTGCATCATCGCAGGACTCGCCTACGGCATCGACGCCCACGCCCACCGCGCCGCACTGGCCGGAGCCACCGGCGACGGCCCGGCCACCATCGCCGTCCTCGCCGGAGGCCTGGACCGCGACTACCCGTCAGGCAACGCCGACCTCGCCGCCGCCATTCGCGCCACCGGTCTGACGCTTTCCGAGCTGCCCCCGGGATCCGCCCCCACCCGGCACCGTTTCCTGCAGAGGAACCGCATCATCGCAGCCCTCGCCGGGGTCACCTGCATAGTCGAAGCACGCTGGCGCTCCGGTGCGCTGAACACCGCCCACCACGCTGAAACCATCGCCCGGCATGTCGCGGCCGTACCCGGCAGTGTCCACAGCGCCAACTCCGCAGGATGCCACAGGCTCCTCAGGGACGGCGGGGCGGTGCTGGTGTCCGACGCGGCCGAACTGACAGAACTGCTCGCCAGCTAGACCCACCGGGGGTGGCCGGTCCTTCGGGGCCGGTCACCGCGGGCGGTCCGCCGCCGCCTGGCCTGGCCGGGTGCGTGGTTGCCGGCGGCGGACCGCCAATAACGCCTGACTGCCGCTGTTGGAAGGCTGCCGCCGGCGGCCGCACCCGTCAGCGTGTCGGTGGGGCCGGATACGATGCACAAGACGACAAAGGAAGAGAACCGGCAAATGAAACCGATGAACACACCAGCTGCGGAAAGAGCTGATCGTTTGACCGAAGCAAAGAAGTGGCGGAACGCGCGGAACCTCGCCTGGACCGGAGTCCTGCTCGTGGTCGCGGGCGGCTTGTTCGTACCGGACCACTGGGGCCCGGCCATGATGATCGGTGGTGTCGGCATTTTCGCCCTCGGAAAAGCCCTGCATGACACCCAACAAAGAGGCGGCCGAACCCTCGAGGTTGTAGGCGCAGCCATCGTGATCGCCGGGATAGTCTCCACCATCCTCGAACTCATCAGCTTCCTCCAACACTAGAAGCAAAAAAGTGGCCCTCGGGGGCCGTCATGAAGATTGACTGCAGGAGGACCGGCAACCCTGGGGCGCCGGTCCTCCTGCGCGTCCAAAACGCATGCCTGCGGCGGCTCGTCCTGGTGTGCGCTGCGCTTCAACCAGGGATCGGGCGTCCACTCCGCAAGCTCCGTGGCCGGCTGTGGGTCCAGTGCCGGCTCCGCAGAGCTCCGCCGTCCCTGGCCCTTTCTTGTCTACGACGTTTTTTGGCTGCTGTCCTACGGAGTGTACGTGTCCGCTCCGGCCTGTCGAGCCCCGGTTCCGCAGGCTCCACCGGGGCCTGCGGACCGTGGAACCGGCTCCGGCGCTCCTGCGTCGCTTATTTCCTCCGCAGATTCCACGGTCCTTGCCCAAGGGTGGACAGGCCTCCGTCGGCCACAGCTCCGCGAAGCTCCGCCAGCAGCCAAAAAACAACGGGGGGAAAAGGGGAGCTGGCCGGTCACCCGGGCCGCCCCACACCCCACGTCTCTGCAAGGACAAAACCATGAACGCAACACCCACGCTCGAAATGCTCGACCCGGCAACCCTAACCATCGACATCAACGTCCGGAAGGACGCAGCCCTGACCCCCGATTTCATCGCCAGCATCAAAGAGCACGGCGTGATGGAACCGGTCATCGCCCACCGCAAGGACGAGGGGGCCGTGCACGTCCTGATGGGCCAGCGCCGCACCCGCGCCGCCGTCGAAGCCGCACGGCCCCTGATCCCGGTGATGATCATCGAGTCCCCCGAGGAAGCCGAACGCATCGTCACCCAGGTGGTGGAGAACATCCAGCGCGCCGAACTGACCGAAGCGGACGAGGCCGACGCCTACCACCAGCTGTCCCTGATCGGCGTCCCGGCCGCCGCGATCGCCAAGAAGACCGGACGGACCAAGACCACCGTCGAGTCCGCTCTCAAAGCCAAGTCCACCGACACCGGAGCCGCCGCCCTGGGCAAGGGATACACCATCGAAGAAGCCCTGATCCTCGCTGAATTCGAGTCAGACGAGGAAGCCACGGCTGAGCTCGAGTCGGTCATCATGGACGAACCCGACATGCTCCTGCACGTTACCCAGCAGCTGCGCGACAAGCGCGACCGCGCCGCCGCTCTGGCCGCCCTCACCGCCGAGCTGGAAGCCGCCGGAACGATTGTCGTGCCCGAATGCGGCTACGGGGAGGACAGCGAAACCCTCCGCGTCACCTCCCTGAAAAGGGCAGACGGGGAACCAGCCACAGACGAGGACGGAAACGCCGTCTACATCGAGACGGACTACCGGGGCGGGCACTCCGCCGTCCCCGTGGTCACCGGCTGGAAAGACCTGGGCTTCACGCTGCGCTACTACAGCGGCTACGGCACCTCATCGGCTCCGAAAGGGCCGATGACGGAGGAGCAGAAGGCCGAACGGAAGACCCTGATCGAGAACAACAAGCTGATGCAGTCCGCAACCGTGGTCCGGCGTGAATGGGTCAAGAACCTGCTGGCCAAGAAGCAGGCCCCCAAGGGCTGGCAGTACTTCACCGTCCACGCGATCACCCACCACCCCGAAACCGCCAGTGGCTACGAGGGCGAGGTTGCGGCTGAAATGGTGGGGGCGAAGTTCGAAGAATCCAACCGGTGGGCGTGGAACCCACTCAGGGACCATGTCGCCAAGACCACCACACGGCCCGAGTTCGCACTGATCGCGCTGATCTGCGCAGGGTACGAAAAGACCATCCACAAAGACTCGTGGCGCTCACCCAGCCAAACCCACCGGGACTACCTGAACCAACTGATCGCATGGGGATACACAGCATCTGAGACCGAACGCATCATCATAGACAGCGGCGAAAAGACAGAGACGGCCGGATAGACCATGACCTGTGCCGGGTGGCGGACCTCGAACCCCGCCCGGCACAGGCCCCAGCCACGCCAGAAAGGGCGGTCCTGGTACCTTTCAGAATTCGGGCGGTCCGCCGCCCAGGGCGAACCACAGCAACCACTCACCAGCGGCGGACCGCCGTCCTGCGCGGCACCCAGAAACCAGACCAGGAGCCGCGCCGCACCAACATGCCGGAGAAACAACGCGCCATCCCTTCCGCTAGACTGAACCCTAGATTTCTTGCAGAGAAACCCGAAGGGAGCCGGCACATGCCGGCTCCCTTCCGGGTTAAAACCGGGGCCAGGTTTCCCATGGTCCAAGACCACCGCTCCCGGCCCACCACCTACCCGGCTTGGGATTCTTCCAGCAGGGACGACACCTAGTCATTTGCGGGCGCGCATTTCCGCAGCGCATCTCACCGAGACCCCGGAGCGGGTTTTCAGGCGCAGGGGGACTGCAGCCCCGGCGAACCTGCGGGGATGACCACGGTCGCCGGCGGCGTCACCAGCCTTCTTCCCATCTTTGGCAGGGCATGGATGGCCCGCCTATTTGTGAGGATAAGGGACACTAAAAACCCGGAAATAAGCCGCAAAAAAGCTATTCATTCAGTTGAATGATTGCTAGAATGGAGGTAGAAAGTCAGCCAGACGAACCTAACTAAGAGTGATACGAAAGCAAGGACTGAAAATGACTCTCACCATCTACACCAAGCCCTCCGGATGCTTCGGCTGCACCAAGACCAAGCAGAAATTCGTTGAGGCCGGACTGGCCTTCCGTGAAGTGGACGTCACCACCAACCAAGCCGCCTTCGGCTACATCACCGAAGAACTCGGCTACTCCCAGGTCCCCGTCGTCGTCTACGACCGGGACGGCACCGAAAACCACTGGTCCGGCCTGAACCCGGGAAAAATCCAGCACACCATCGACATCCAAACCCGCCAGGAAGGGGCAGCATCATGACCATCACCAAAGACACCATCGACCGCATCCTCACCGAACAGGACGTCCCGGCCGACCTGCAGGCCGACGAGGAACTCCACGCCATCGCCTGGAGCATCGCCCGCCTCGACGCCCCCTTCACAGGGCCCGAGGAGCGCTTCTACGCCGCCAGATCCGAAATGGCGGCCGACCTCCCGGAGGAGGGGTACTACATGCTCCCCAACCGGGCGGCCCTTGAGGAGATCTGCGGCTACCAGCTCCCCGCCCGGGCGACGGACCTCCTGTCCGGGGATGAGGAAGAGGCCGACCCCGACGACGACGCCGCCTAGAGCCCGGGGCGTCGGCCACCCGGCCGGCACCCCCACCACCGCCGATACGCAACCAGTCAAGAGAAGGAACGAAACAATGAACGGCGAAACCAGCACCACCATCATCGGCAACCTCACCGCAGACCCCCAGCTGCGCACCGTCAGCGGCGCAGCAGTCGCGAACTTCACCATCGCCTCCACGCCCCGGATCTTCGATGCCCAGGCAGGTGAATGGAAGGACGGGGAGACACTGTTCCTGCGGGCCTCGGTATGGCGGGGCACGGCCGAGAACGCCGCCGCCTCCCTGGCCAAGGGCTCCCGCGTCGTCGTCACCGGCCGCCTGAAGCCGCGCACGTACGAGACGAAAGCGGGGGAGAAGCGCAGCGTGATCGAGCTCGAGGTCGACGAGATCGGACTGTCCCTGCGCCACACCGCCAGCCCCCGTGAGCCCGCGCCCAACGAAGACAAGCCGGCAGCGCCGTCCCAGGAGAATACCGCGCCCGAAGGCGAGGACCGCCGGACCCGCCAGTTCACCATCAGCCCCCGCCTCTACGCCAACGACGACGTCTGGTTCGGCAAACAGGCCAACCCCAGCGGCCGCGTCGACCTCCCCGCCGCACCCGAAGAACCGGCCTACTAAACAGGAACCAGGGCGGAGACAATCCCGCATAGTAGGAGTAGTATCAATACTACTCCTACTACTATTCCTATTTCGGAGGACCCAGCGATGACCCAAAGCGTGAAAGACCGCGTGTATGCTGCCGCCGAGCGGATCAGCGCCGAACGGCGCCCGACCGTCTCCACCGTCCGTGCGGCCGCCGGGGTCAGCAACGCCGACGCGACCCGGTACCTGAAGGAATGGTCGGAGGAGCGGCAGGCCGCCGGCAGCCGGCTCGCCGCCACGCCGGCCGTCCTGCTCGAGGCTTCGGCGCGGCTGGCCGGCACGGCCTGGGCCGAAGCCTCGGCGCTGGCCGACGAACGCCACACCGCCGTCGAAGCAGCCTGGGCCCAGGAACGCAAAGACAAGGACGCCGAGATCGCCGAGCTCGTCGCCGACCTGGACCGCCTCACCGAACAACACGACACCACCGTGTCCGGGCTCAGGACGCAGGTAGATGAACTGCAGGCGCAGTTATCGGCCCTGTCCGGGGAACTGGACCAGGCCCGCGCCGCCGAACAGGAGGCCACAGCCGCGGCAACGGACGCCGCGACGCAACTCGCCGCCGCAACCGCCCGGGACAGCGCCCTGCAGGCAGCCTACGAATCGCTGCTGGCCCGCATCACCCCACCCGGAACCGGCGCCAACCAGCACACCGACAACGACGCAGCGGACCAAGGGGACGGGGACGACCCAGGTGCCGGGAACCCGGGCACCCTGGGCGACGGTGGCCAATGAGTGTGAAGAAGATCGCTGCGTTCACCCCGTACTTCACCGAGGAGCAGGCCGGTCAGGTCCGCGCAGCGTTCAAGGCCGCCGGCCAACTCGAGGGCGACGCGAGTGTGTCAGACTTCATCGTCCGCGCCACGATGCGTGAAGTGAAGCGCCTGCAGCGAAAACACAACCAGGGCCGGGCCTGGGAGCCGGTCCCGGCCGGGTCTCTGCGGCGGGGACAACGCACCATGGATGAGATCCGACACCGCGACACCAAGGACAACTGAACCAATGCCCAAGAAAACCAACGAACCAACCCCGGGACCGGCGACGACACCGGCGGCGCCGAACACTGGAGGGCTGCCGCGGATGCTGTCCCTGGAGCAGGTCCAGCAGGTTCTGAACATGAAGTCCCCGCAGGTGTACGCGCTGGTAAAGAGCGGCGAGTTGAGGGCCGCCCAGTTCGGAGGCCGGCACGTATGGCGGGTCCGGGAGGACGACCTCATGGCGTACATCGACGCCGCCTACGCCAAGACGGCAGAGCGGATCGCAGCCGGCCAGATGCCGGCCGGGGACGCGGAAGACCAGGGACAGTAAAACGATCCGGTCCCGGTTGCGTCTGGCACTGTGGAGATCGGAACACCGAACACCGGGCAAGCCCACGCAAGGCCGAAAAGAAAGGAGCTCCATCGTGAGCGAGCATGCCAACGCGAGCGGACTCTCAGAGACTGACATCGAGGAAGCCGTCGGCTTTGCCGATGCCGCGCAGTACCTCGCCGGAGGACATGCCGATGAGCGGTCCCGTGAACTGGGCCGGGAAGTCCTGCGGGGAAACCTGACCCACCGCCAGGCCGTGGACGACTACCTGGCGCAGTACAAGGACAACGGTCAGCGGTAGGCGATGCCTGACCGGTACACGTACCCGGGCACGGAAGTCCTGGTCAACAAGCTGGGCATCCGGGATCCGGAGGAGCTGTCCCGCGTGGAGCAAGGTGTCGCGGAAATCGGCCTCATCGAACTCCGGCACCGCCCCCTTCAGGGGAACTTTGACCTTGCCCACCTGGGGAGGATCCACCGTTACCTGATGGGGGACCTGTATGACTGGGCGGGGCAGCTGCGTACCGTCGATACCCAGGCGCTGGGGACCGGTGTTCCGCACTGCGGGCCGGACTTCATTCCGCAGTTCGCCCGCGACATCTTCGGTGCCATCGCGGCCGATAACCGGCTGCGCGGAATGGACCAAGAGACGTTCATCCGACGGCTCGCCCACCACTGGGGAGAACTCACAGCGCTGCACTCATTCCGCGACGGCAACACCCGCAGCCAGTCCGCGTTCATCGACCAGCTGGCCAGGCAGGCCGGCTACGGCATCACCTGGCAGGCGCTCGATCTGGACCGGCTCAAGACGGCACGGGTACGGGCAGTGGCCAGCAGCTCCGAGGACCTCCGGGTGGTCCTGGCCCCGGCCATTGAACCGCTGGCCGCAACCGATACGGAGACAGCCGAACTCCGGAACCTTCACGCCGCAGATTTCCCCCACTCTCCCCGCTCCGGTCCGCTGCTGCCGGATAGGCAGCCGCGGCCCGCCGGGCAGCAGGAACGCACCCGCACACCGGCCTCCGCCGGTCAGCCGGGAGCAACCCCGGCACGGAACGATGATGCTCCGCAGAAGGATCCCTTACCCCTGAACCCACGGGGTGCCTGCGCGAACGCTCAGGAACGCAGCCAAGGACAAAACCCCTTCCCGGCCACGGGCCGATGGGGGTCCTGAAGTGCGGTCTTTGGACCTTGCAACGCGCCCAGGTATCGCCCCCGGTGACTGACGCGATCACGGTTGCCGGGGGAGGCGGATAACCGGCAGTTGCTTTTGCCGGCTGCGCTGCCCCACGGCACCGTTGCCATGTCCACCCTGACCCCGGCCGCCGGCATCGGACCGGCCCAAACACCAGTCCTTGGGTTCGCTTCACGTTCCCGCCTGTCGCGCCAGGTGCCAAGTCCTGATGCCGCCTGCTTTCGTTCTGTGCGGCCGCCGGATCCCGGGGCGAACTCACCGCCCCGCAAAGAGCGGCCGGCCGTCACCGCAATGGTGACGGCCGGCCGCTGTTGCTATTCCATGGCTGTTCGCCACGGGATCGTGCAGGGTTCAATCCTTCAGGGCTTAACTGTGCAGGGTCAGTTGGCGGTGGCGTGTCCGGCGATGGCGTCTGCGTGCGGTGGTGTGGTGGTGTTTGCGGCGTCCATTGAAGCGCTGCGGACGGCTGCTTTCCGGCGGCGGCCGGCAGCTGCCGGTTCCAGACCGAGCTTTTTCAGCTCCTCGCTGCTCCAGCCGTCCCTGGTGGCGCGGACGTAGGCGCGTTTGTCGTCGCGTTCTGCTTCTGCGAGTTGTTCTTTGAGGTCGGTGATGCGCTGCCGGGTCTTGACCAGGGAGGTGACTGATTCAATGCGCGAGTCCAGCAGTGCGCGGGCCTGGTTACGTGTCTGTTCAATATCGAGGTTCGCCATTCCCCAACATTAACGTTCCCGGCGCACGGTGTGCGTGGTGACGCGCCCGGGACCGCGTCACTTCAGCAGGCTACTGGCACGGCGGTTATCGGGAGTATCTCCAGGTACAGGAGGACGTCCGGCGGGTGGCATCACTGGACGGGCGTCCGTCACCGTGACGGCGTGGAGGTGTGCGTTGCCTGGGTCGTTGAGCCAGTCCCTGAGATAGTCCTCGGCGTAGCAGACGGTCCGGGGCGTGAACTGGAAATATTCGGGCCCGATACCGCGCTCCCGCCAGCGCCGCAGCTGGGCCACCGGGATCCCGTAGTGCTGTTCCACGACGGACGGTGAGATGAGAGTCATGACTGTACCTTTCGCTTGCCCCATGCCGCGTTCCTTTCGGCACGCTTGCCGAAACTTGGCCGGTGAGGGAATTGGCCAGTCGGAGGCGCCGGACCGTGGAATACCGGAGCGCAGCGAGGATATGCCGCGAAAGCCGGCGGCGCAGACTTGCCAAGGAAGGACCGGGCAGTAGCCTCAACAGCCGAAACGGAACGACGTAGTCGTTTTCAAAGGAGAAGACGCGGAGCGTCCTGCAGGGCAGTACCGTCACCCGGTGCTCCGGCCGCGAATCGGAGTATCACCTTCCCGGCCGGAGCAAGCTAGGCGGTTATGTACCATAACCCGCGTGTTGATCCACGGCCGGCGGTCGTGGATGCGGCACACTCGTGGGTGTGGCCCGGAGATTCCGGGGCGCTGCGCTGGGCATCGGGGGAGGGGTGGGGATGACTGAAGAAGAGCGGACGTCGCCGCGCCGACTCTCCCGCCGCCGCCGGGCGAACATTGACGGTGACACCCAGTACGTGCGGGTTTCGATGTCCGAATTCGAACGTGCACAGCTGAAGGTTCTGGAGGAGCGGACCGGGCGCAGCCCGTCAGAGATTCTGGTCAGTGCTGCCCTGTACGCGGAGAACTCCGAGTCGCTGGCGGAGCGGCGCGCGGTGGCAGTGGAATTCATCGCAGCCCGCCGCTACCTTGCCGCCCTGTCGAACAACGTCAACCAGCTCGCCCGTCAGGCGAACGCCACGGATGAATTCCCGGAAGCAGCCCGCACCGCGTTGACGCGGGTGCGGGCGGTAGCGGACCGGATCAATACGATGCTGGATTCGATGGTGCGCTGATGATTCCCAACATCACCAAGGGCACCCGCATGCACGGGCTCATCGCCTACCTTGCCGGCCCCGGACGGACGAACGAACACACCGACCCGCACCTGGTCGCAGGCTCACCGTCGATCATGGCCTGGCACAACGACGACGAATTGAACGCTGACGCAGCACAGGCGATTGCCAAGGAACTGGACCGGGCCCGAAGCGTCCTGGGCACCGAGATTCCGGGTGGCCACGTCTGGCACTGCTCGCTGTCACTGCGCGCCGAGGAAGGCGACCTGACCGACGCGAAGTGGGCTGACATCGCCCAGGACTTCATGGACGAGATGGGGTTCACCGAAGCCAGTGGACGCGCGCCGGCGCAGTGGGTGGCGATCCGACACGGCCACAGCAAAGCCGGGAACGACCACATCCACATCGCCGCGTCCATGGTCCGCGAAGACGGCACGAAGTGGAGCAGCTGGCGGGACTTTCCCCGCGCACAACAAGCCGCCCGGGAGCTTGAGAAAAAGTACGGCCTGGAAGAACTTTCGCCTACGCATTCCACCCGTGGCCTGCGGCCCGGTGAACGCGAAGCTTCCGAACGGCGGGGAGCGCCGGAACCGGAACGCCGGTCCCTGGAACGCAAGGTCCGCGCCTGCGCCACCTCGGCACAGGATGAGGCCGAATTCATTCGACGCCTGCGCCGGACCGGTGCCCTGGTCAGGCCGCGGTACGCGTCCGGACGCGACGATGTTGTGGTTGGCTACAGCGTGGCCGAACGTCCCCGGAAAGGCGGCCGGCCGGTCTGGTTCGGCGGCGGTCATCTCGCCAAAGACCTCGTCCTGCCCAAGCTTCGTGCGGAATGGCACGACACCCCGCAGGGTGCCGCCAATGCGGTCGCCGAATGGCAGGCAGCTGCACGCGGACGGCGCCCTGTCACGATCGGCCGCGAAGCCCACGAACCGGACCCGCAACTGTGGCAGCAGTACAGCGACGAAGTTGCCCGGCTCCGCGAAACGCTGCGCTCGGTACCGCTGGACGACCACGCCACCTGGGCGCACGTTGCACGCGAGACATCCGGCGCCTTCGCAGCCTGGTCCACGGCTACCGAGGCAACACCCGGACCGCTCGCTGCAGCAGCAGACGAGCTGTCCAAGACAGCACAACTGCGGCGCTACCCGGTCCGCCCCATCCGCAGCGCAGGACCGTCCGCACGGGGAGCCTCCCTCGTGCTCATGGCAGCCGCGATGGGCGGTACCGGAACCGCCGCCCAGGCAATCATGCTGCGCCAGCTCCTCAACGTCGCCAAGGCCGTCCACGACATGCACAAGGCATCCAATGACCTGCGCAGAGCACGACAGATCAGCCACATCGTGAAACATCAACTGAGTCAGGTCGCTGCTGCACTGCCCAGCGTCCCGGACTCAACGTCTACAGCGGATAGCGAAGCGGCCGCAGCCGTCCGCGCGAGTACAGCCGGCCAGGTCGCCGGTCGGTCCGCCGGCTCCGTACTGCCACCGAAATACGTGCAGGCACGCACCCACGCGAGTACCCAAAACGGGACGACCCGACCGGACATTGAGAGATAACACCAACGAGGGGGAACCATGAACGAATCTGACGGCATTGAAGAAGCAATCGAGGGAATCTCGCGCGTCGGGCTGACCGTCGCAGGCAGGCTCGGCGAGCAGCTGGCCAGGGCACACGAGCAGGAGCTGCGCCGCGCCCAAGCAGCCGAGGAACAACAGGCCCGTGAACTGCAGGCCCGGTTCGACGCCGAGCGGGCAGCCGCCCGCGCCCAGATCGCACCGGTCATGGACAACCGGTGGTGGGACACCGCCAGCGGCCGCGACATCGAAAGAGTCCATGAGGCGGCCACCGCATGGAAAGACCATGACCCTGCAGCGCGCGACGCCGCCGAGGTCATCCGCGACCAGGTGCAGCGCCGCTACGGCTTGGACGTGGACAACCTCGGCGCAGACGAAGCGTCCGTGGCCGCCGCCTTGGCGAAGGCCGTACGGGACCGTGAACAGGCGGAACAGGAACGCGGCGCCGGGCGGGACGAGAACGCTCAGGCTGTGCAGCTACTGGCCGAGGCAGACCGGGAAGACCGGGACCGCCAGCAGGACGCCCACGAGGAGAACCAGCGCCCCGAGGCACTGGCAGAAGAGGTCGGCCTCAAGCACGACTCAGCCGAGCGCCGGCAGGCACTTGCTGCCAGACTGGAAAGCGTTGCCGACAGCGAGGCCGTACAGGCACGACTCAGCGCCGACCAGGACCAGGCGACCCCGCCCTCCGCCGCGGTCACCAAGGCGCCAGGACGGAACCCGAAGGCACGCAGTACGCGCGGAGCCAACGGCCAGACCAAGCTTCTACAAAAAGGCATCAGCCGGTAAACGTGGCGCTGAACTCTGAGGTTAGCCTCATCCAGGTCTCATCACAGCGGGGGAGCTTCGCACGGCTCAGGTGGGCGGTTGGCGCCCGGGGGCTGTGGCGCTTCGGTATCCAAGAGCCCGCGATGCTTCGATGGACTCTCTAAGGCTGCGCGGGCCTCACGTTGTCCACGCACTTGCCCAGACACAGTCTCCGAGCGTTAGAGGGGTCAGCTGCCATGCCGCTGTCTTTGCCAGGGTAGGTGGATGGGATGGTTGCTCCGGAGTGGTGTGCTGGACAGTGCACTGCTGGCCCCCGCCTTTTTGTCTCTTTCCTCGAGAGTCGAAACTCGCGCTCTCGTTCCCGCGGCGGCGGTCAGGCCATGCCGTCCGTCCCCTCCGCGCGGGCGTATGGTTTGAGAGGGATGTTTCCAGCTCCCGGGAAGCCTGTCAGCCAAATTCTGGCAGGCTTCCCACGGTCACCTCATGGTTCAAGGCCCAGGTCACCGGCACACTCCCGCTCGAGACGGAACAAGCGTGGGACAAATACTGGTAGGTAGGATCAAACGCATGCCCGTGACCTCGCCCTCCCGGCCAGCTACGCCGAACTCCTCAGTGAACTCAAGAACCAGGTTAGAGCAGCCCGCACCAAGGCGCTGCGGACCGTCAACACCCAACTCATTGCATTGAACTGGTCCATTGGGAAGACCATCCTGGAACGCCAAGCATCTGAAGGGTGTGGGAGTGGGGTCATCGGGAGACTGGCTGATGACCTCCGTGCAGAGTTCCAGGACATGAAGGGCCTCTCACGGTCGAACCTGCAGTACATGCGCAGCTTCGCCGAGGCTTGGCCGGCTTTCGAGCCGGCGAAGGGTCCACCACAGCGCCTCGTCGGTCGGCGCCATGGGCGTTTCGTTCAGGTACAGCCGCAGCCAGGTTAACGAGTCCGGCGACGTCGGCACCCATTGATAGGCGCGGGTCCCTTTTGATACCACTCCGATTGACTGGTTGCCCCAGTCAACGTCCAGTCCCCTCATCCCGAGCAGCTCGCTGGCCCGGGCCCCGGTTGCGAGGTACATGGCGACGAGCGCCCGGTCCCGGGTCGAGGTCAGTGCCATGAAGACCCGGTTCACCAGGTCCTCTGACAGGGCCTTGGGTGGTCCCTCGACCAGGCGCTGTCGGTAGGGCGCCCGGTGCTGCGGCCTGTGGGAGTCCAGCGGATTGTGATGCGCATGTCTCCGTACACCCGAAGCGGAGGCCGGCACCGGATTGGCTACGGGCCCCTGGCCCTGCCGGGCCTGATGCTCATAGAACACGGACAGCACCGACAGCATGTGGTTAATGGAAGCCGGCCTGTATGCCCGGCGCCCGCCCGGGTCCTGTGGTTGCCTCATCCACAGGACCAGATCCCGCACGTCCTCCCTTCTCGCGGTGTCCCAGCGGTTCCCGATGGCGGCCAGGAACCGCCACCAGCGCATCAGATCGTATGCGTAGGATCGGAGGGTTTGGGGGCTGCAGTCATTGGTCGACAGTGTGACAAGGAAGTCGTCGATGACTATGCCGTCGTGGGCAGCGGGCAATCCGGCAACGCGCCAGGGCAGAGCATGATCCGTCGTCCGCGTGACGCGGCCGAACTTCGGCAAGTCCACATCCGGCAGACCGCGGGGCGAGTCGGAAGCGTGACGGGAATCGATCCAGTCCATAGCTGAGCCTTTCAGAACGGCAGGTCCTGGCCCGGGCGACACTCCGTCAGCAGCCCAGCGAAGACGTGGTCGGTGGTCCCGTGGTACGTCGTTATTCGCAGGGTCTCTTGGCTTGGAGCCAATTGTCCAAAGTTCTTTGGACTGTTTGATCGGGAGGGTTCGGGACCCGGCCCGAGCCGGATCTTTGAAATAGTCCAAAGTTCTTTGGACTATTCTGGCGCCGGTCTTTAGGCGCGGGGTCTGTCGGGTGCAGCGGCTAAGGTGGGTGCGTGCCCGAGATCGAACCTGAACTTCCCAGCGGCTATGCCGGCATGCTCGTTTCCCTCAAGGAGCTTGTCGCCTCGTCGCAGTTGCGCGCACAGCAGGCCGCGAGCAATGCCATGGTCGAGATGTACTGGGAGATCGGCTCAACGATCCTGGAACGGCAGGCAGCCCGGGCTTGGGGAACTAAGACTCTGCAGCGGCTGGCAGCTGACTTGAAGTCAGCCTTCCCGCACATGCGTGGTTTCTCCCGTTCGAATCTGTTCTACATGCGGTCCTTCGCAGCTGCCTGGGACTTGTCCGATCCAGCGGACCGGAAACGGGTGGGTGGGTTGCCTTGGGGCCACATCATCGAGCTGCTCAAGCTGAAAGATCCGGAAATTCGTAATTGGTACGCGGAAAAGGCAGCGGAGCACAACTGGAGGCTTGAGGTCCTCGAGCATCAGATCACCACCGGACTGCACCGTAGACTCGGGGCAGCGCCGAACAATCTCGTGGAACGGCTCTCCGAAGACGGCGCCGCACTGGCACGGAGTGTGGCCAAGGATCCTCTCGTCTTTGATTTCCTCGGCCTGACCAGGGAAGTCGAAGAACTGGCCATGGAGGAGGCCATGACCCAGCGGATGTCCCAGACGCTAGCCGAGTTCGGCCGGGGCTTCGCCTTCTATGGCCGCCAATTCCACCTCGATATCCAGGGCGAAGACTTCTACATCGACCTTCTCCTCGTACATGTGCCTACCAACCGCTTTGTGGTCGTGGAGCTGAAGTCCGGCAAGTTCAGGCCCGAACATCTTGGGCAGCTGAATTTCTACGTGGCTGCGGTCAACGACTTGGTGAAGTTTCCGGGGATGGCTCCCACAGTCGGAATTCTGGTTTGCGGCTCCAAGCATGATCCGACAGTGAGGTACGCACTGGACGGGTCATCCCAGCCAGTCGCCGTGAGTTCATATACGTACGATTCCCTTCCGCCGGAAGAGAGGGCAGCTCTGCCATCTCCAGAAGCAATTACTGCCGCGCTTGAGCAGGGAACGGTGACCGACTCTGGTGACCACGACTAAGGAGGGTATGGCACCGAACGCCTGGTAGAACGGTAACAACCCTCTAGCAGAACGCTTCCTTGAAGGACTCCCACGCAGTCGTCCGGATGTTGTCGGCCGCATGCTCTAGGCTCGCATCGGAAGTGTTGACTCGAAATACGCGGTGCTCGGGGGAGATCATGAAGTTTAAGAGGCTGGATGTCCGGTTCTTTCGCTCGTTCAACTACGACTACGAGCTGAAGTCACGGATCAAAAATCTGCCAGCACCTTGGGAGGACGTTGATCCGGCGTGGTATCCCTTTGTCCGCATACCTTTGGATCCAGAAATCACTGCGATTGTTGGGGCCAACGAGTCTGGCAAGAGTCAGTTACTGACTGCAATCAAAGCTGCTCTGACGGGTGACCCCATCGATCGCTCAGACTTTTGTCGATACAGCGAGTTGTATTCAGTGAAGACCAACGAGCTCAGGTTGCCTGAGTTTGGCTGCACCTTCGATCTCGATCCGGCAGAAGATCGAGCAGGCATCAGCGCCCTCGAGGGAGCTACAGAGTTCAGCTTCTACCGTCCGGGGGCAGCGGAGCCATTCCTGCTAGTCAATGGTGAGAAGACTCCGCTAAGTGCGGACGAACTTGCTCGCTTGGAAGCGGCCCTCCCGTCGTATCACGAGCTGAGGACTGACCTGGCCATTCCGAACAGTGTCTCCATTGCCGAGCTCGCCGGACAGCCTCACAGTCAGCTACACCTCAGGAAAACCCGTTCCGACATACTGGAACGGCTAGGGAGCCTCGTTCCTCTGACGGCGGAGGCAGCCGGAGAAGTGGTTCTTCCCGCGCTTGCTGAAGGTACCGATCCCGCCAGTGTTGAAGCCGAAGTGAAACGCAAAGCGGAATTCGAGCTGGCACGCCAGCTACTCATCGACGCCGCCGGTATAGATCGACAAGCCTTCACGGAGTTGCAGGAGGCGATTAAGTCAGGACGCGAGGGCCAGGTTGAGGCAATCATTGGGGCAATGAACTCTGCTATCAAGGAGAACCTAAACGTCCAGCGCTGGTGGTCACAGGACCGCGACTTCGAGCTCCTGGTTGAGGCACGCGAACACGAGCTGGCGTTCACGATTTTGGATAGGACCGGGTCGAAGTACTCCTTCGGAGAGAGAAGCCAAGGACTTCGTTTCTTCTTGAGCTATTTTGTACAACTAACTGCCCACCGACTAAGGAACGGCAAACCGGACATACTCCTGTTAGACGAGCCGGATGCTTTCCTATCAAGCGTCGGCCAGCAAGACCTCCTACGAGTGCTGCACGACTACGCTCTGCCCGAGGACGATGGACAGCAAAGTCAGGTTGTATACGTGACGCATTCACCGTTCTTGATCGACAAGAATGCGCCCCACAGGATCAGAGTGTTAGACAAGGGCTCCGAAGACGAGGGAACCCGTGTGGTTCGCGACGCAGCCAACAACCGATACGAACCTTTGCGTTCTTCAATCGGCACCAATCTTGCGGAGACCACCTTCATAGGCGGCAAGAATCTCTTCGTTGAAGGACCTGGGGATCAAATCCTATTGGCCGGCATTTCAGCTCACATCGCGAAGAGAGCACAGAGTACATCCGGCGTTCTAGACCTGAATGAGGTCACGGTCGTAGCCTGTGGGGGCGCAGACAGTATCCCTTACATGGCCTATTTGGCGAGGGGACGGGATGTCATCAAGCCCCCTTGTGTTGCGCTCCTGGACGGTGACAAATCGGGCCTGCTAGCCGAAAACGTACTTCGACGCGGCGAAGCACGACGAAAGCGCGTGCTTCGCGATGAATACATAATTCGCCTTGATACGTGGGCAGCGCAGTCGGGCTTGGAGGTCGACGACCGGGTTGGCGTTCTGGAGATCGAAGACCTTCTTCCGATTGACATCGCACACCGGGCTGCACTGAATTACCTGGCTCGTTTCGAGGATCTTCAAGAGCAGGACACGGAGTCCTTCACGCCTGAAGACATCCGGAAGAATCTCTTGGAGACCGGCGGCCGCCTCTGGGACGCCTTGGAAAAGGCCTACGCAGGTGCCTTCCCAGAAGAACACATAGAGAAGGCTGGGCTCGCGCGAGAAGTGATCTTGCTCCTGGCCGTCTCCCCAAATGTTCAAGGCGCAGAGGAACTCCGAGGGCGATTTGCGGCCCTTCTGAGCTTCCTTGCTGAGCGCTTAGATGATGCGTCGGCGGAAGAAGACAGAAACCGCAGCGATGATCGTATGAAGCGTGCAGTGAACAACTTCCTACGCAACCATCCGCAAGGCATGAGAAAGCACGAAGCCAAGAAGTTGATGAGAGAACTCGACTCCGCTCTCGACGCCTCACCAGTCGGGGATGCGATCCGCCCGCAGCTATCAAGTATCGCCCGCGAATTCGAACTCGGGGACCTCAGCACTAACAACGTCCCTCGCTTTGATAGCTTCCGGGAAGCGATTAAGGCGCTAAGTTCCAGCGAGCGAATTTTGTACCAAGATGACGCAACCACGGATCCGGCATCCTCGGTCATACAGGCGGCTCCTATTGAGGCTCCGGCGCCCGGCGGCAAGAAAAAGTAGATGAAGGAAGGATAGGAGCATATTGCCCAGGCCGGTTTTGTCCACAGTTAGTTCGGTCAACGGGCTACGTCGTGATCGAGCTAACGCAATACTTAGGCATTCATAACTAATGTGTATATGCAGAATGGTTAGCTTATGAGAACATTTATGTATGAAGCTTGTCACTACTAGGGAGGCTGCTGAGCGGCTGGGAGTCAGTGACGTGGCCGTCCGTAAGATGCTGACGACTGGCCGTCTGACCGGGGCCGGCAGGGCGGGGCGGACGCTGCTTATTGATCCCGCGTCGCTGCAGCGGGCAGTCGACGCGGGCAGGCACGCCGGCCGGCTCTGGAGCCCTAAGACAGCATGGGCCGCCCTGTACCTGTTGTCTGGGGAGGCGGCGCCCTGGATTGGTTCAGCCGAACGGTACCGTTTGCGGAGGCGGTTGCGCGAGCTTGGCCCCGGTGACGTACACCAGTTGGCCAGGAACCGTGCCGCGGTCAAGAGGTACCGGGCAACGCCGACTGCCGTGGACAGGCTCCATCAGGGGCTGATCCTGACCGGTGGTTCAGCGATGCGCGATGAGGCAATGGCTGCCCGTTTCGGGCTGAGCGGCGGCGGGGGCTTCATCGAGGGCTACGCAACAGCAGGGGACGGGGCGAGATTCGCCGCAGCCCTGGGCATGATGGAAGACCCCGCAGGCAACACCATCATCCGCGAAGCCGCCCTGACCGAACCCTTTGCATCGCGGCGGACGCCCGTAGCCGCGGTCGCCGTGGACCTGATGGACTCGCTGGCCACGCGCGAGCGATCCGCCGGCACCCGCGTGATCGAGGAGCTGCTCAATGACTGAACCCATGAACCCGGAGCACGGTCACAGCAGGCCGGTCTGGGAAGCGGCCATGCCTCCGGGCGGCTGGGGTTCACCGTGGCCGCAGTGCATCGAAATGGCCAGGTCTCTGCCGGCAAACAAATGGACCCTGGTGGGTGGTCTGATGGTGCAGCTGCACGCTGCCGTCGCCGGGATGGCCTGATACGACCAACCGCCGACGTAGACATCGTCCTGCACATCGAGACCGGAGTGGTCACTGCCTCCGAGGTCCTCGAAACTCTCGCCGGGCTTGGCTACGGGCTGCAGACCTCCATCGGTCCGGACGCTCCGGCACACCGTTTCTCCCGTGGCAGCGAGCAGATCGACGTCATGATCGCGGACCACGCCGTCGCCAAACCGCCCCAGCGCCTTGGACAGCGAGACATGTTCCGAATCGCCGCAGGTACGCAGGCCCTGCAGCGTACCGTCTCCTGCCGCATCGACACCGGCTCGGGAATCGTGACGGTCAGCATCCCCAACACCCTGGGTGCCCTGGTGCTGAAAGGGGCAGCCTACCGGGAAGACTCCCGAGAAGGACGCCGCCACCTCGACGACGCTGCCGTTCTGGCCGCGACGCTCAAGGACCCCCTTGCCGCTGTGCCGGGCATGAAGGGTACTGACCGCAGCCGGATCATTACCCTCCACACAGCACTGGCCGACCCGCTGCACCCGTCCTGGCTGGTGCTGGAGGAAGCCGACCGCGCCACAGGCCGCGACACCCTGCGCATCCTCGCCTCAAACCCTCAGGACTTCACACTTCCACTTGGCCTGACTGGCCCAACGTAACCGTGTCCTACTCCCCATCCGAGGCGTGTCTGGAAACCACAAGGATTCGAGACGGGAAGGTTTCGAGACACCGAATGGGAGTAGGAGAGGGGTTGGTGCGGCTCACCGCCTTCGGTTCGACGGAACCTAAAGCACGGCTCCGTTTCCGTGCAGCATTCGTTTCCGCAGATACTGGTTGGATTGCGGGAGCCACATCGTTATCGCACCGATCATGACTAATACATACGCCCACGCCGATTCCAGCGCTGGATTCGTGACGACGGCCGCTGTGAAGCAGATGGCCGCCGCAGTGAGGGCGCCCCTGGCTATCCGGAGCCCGTAAAGCATCAGGATTGGGACGCCCATTACGAGCGCCGTGTAGATGGCAACGACGGCCAGCGTGCCGGACCCGAACCAGCCTGAGTCTCGAATCTGCGCCGGAACGAACAGGGACGGGACGAGCGTGCCAAGCCCGGACCAGGCGCCGGGAATAAGCCAGCACACCGCACTGATGGCTAGCGAGACAGGCACGCAGCGAGTGCCCACCCGTATCTGCTTTATTGCACCGGCGTTCCAGCGCTTCCCCATGCCTTCATTCAACCACTCAGTCTCCCGAGGAGTCCGATCTGGTTTGAGAATCTCTTCGCGCGAACCCTTCACGGCGGTGACCGCCGGCAAGGGTGGGCGGCCGTCTCGGGCCTTATCGGCCGTGTCCGGGCGTAAGGTTGGTGTTAGCCGTCGGCAGGGTCCGGCTGGTCTCCTCGAAGTTAGCTGGTTTCCGGGCCCCGTCGCCGGTTCTCATGGTTTCGGTTTGGTGGGACTACCCGTGCACCGCCAGGCCGCGGGCATTTCCTCCTGGCCTGGCCAAACGGCGACGTGAAGCGGTTCTCACGCGCGGGTGCAGTTGGCGGGGAGGCATTTTTTGTGGTTGAGGGTTCTCGCGTTAGGTCTCGGAGACGCGGGGTCTCGATGGGAGGTGCCCGCGCCGGGAGGCTTCCCGGATGAGGGCGCGGATCAGGGTGGGAAGCTCTGCTCTTACCGTAGCCAGGTCGGACTCTTGACCGGTCTTGAGCCGTGTTTCGAGGACGCGGCAGTAGGATGCGAGCCGGATGGCGCCTGCAATCTCGGAACTCGTGCGCAGGCTGAGGAGGGCGTCCAGGCTCTCCTCGGTATCGTTGGCGGCAAGGGCGTGAAGGATCCTCGATGTCCTGGCGAACAGCAGCAGCAGGTAGTCTTCCATGAACGCCTGGGCGGCAGCCTCGCCGGCATCGTCTGCGAGATCCTGCAGGGCAGCAACGTTCAGCACGGAGATATCCTGGTCCCTGAGGGGGTCCATTGGCCGTGTACCTCCTTCCTGCTCATTGACGAAAGCTGCGCCTGGCAGCCATCCCGGAACCGGGCAGAGACCCTTACACGTGTCCTGCCCTGTGCCCCACTTCACCGGCCCGGCATGAGCCGCTGCCCGTGGAGTAAACCCGCGACCCCGTCCAAGGCCAGCCGCTTTTGCGGTGCCCGGGCACGGCCACGTTCTAGGGGAATGCTGCCTTGCCCCGGCCCGGTCCCTGGCTGGGCAGTGCAGGTTCCCGTTCCTGGGACACACCAACAGTGAGAGTCGACCCTTGGAAAAAGGTTGGGCTTCCGGGAGCCAAAAGTTGCTGTGGGGCGCTGATTTGGGGTGGTGCGTGGCAAGCAGGACCCCCTGTTCCGGACCGAAGCCGGCACCGGTACCGCGGTACGGGGTGCGGAAGCGATACTGAGGCCGTCGTGTAGCACAGGGCGGTGATCAAAGGCGATGCCTGAGGGTCCCGCCGCTGCAGCCGCACGCGGCGGCCGGGTTTCATCTCTCCCGGTTCCTAGTACCTGACCTCGACGTCGAAGTCCTGCCCGGGCCGTCCGGTCAGCCTCGCGGCGGCGTCCCTCACAGCGTCAGGGATGTCATCGAATTTCCGGGCGTGCGCAACAAGTTCGGGCAACTCGACGACGCGAAGGTCCAGCCGGCCGTCCGCTGCATTCTTAATCTGTGCAGTGAGTTTCATCTTTTCCCCTCCGGACGATAGGTTACGGGCCCCGGCCCTGAAAGGCATCTGAGCCGAAGGGACGCCAACGCCGTCAGGCGGTGTCAAGGAAGTGTTGTGCTTCAGTCGGGGCGTACGGCGGTGAGGCAGAAGGGGTGACCGGCAGGGTCGAGCAGCACGCGCCACTGTTCCGGTGCCGGCTGGTGCTTGGCGGCCGTGGCACCCAGAGCCACGGCAGCATTGGTTGCCGAGTCGAGCTCGTCCACCGCGATGTCGAGATGAAGCTGCTGGTGCTGGGGCCCTTCCGGCCACGAGGGGGCGACGTACTCCTCGACCCACATCAGGGTGAGCATCGGGCCGGCCCCCGCCAGGGCGACCACGCCCCGGTCGGGGGTCGCGAACGCCTCTTCGAGGCCCAACAGCCGGGTATAGAACCCGGCCAGCAGATCCGTATCAGGGCAATCGAGGGAGATGGACGCAAGCTGTCCCACAGGTTCAGTCATCGTCCTAATCTACAACTCCGCCCGGACCAGCCGAGAAAACCGGGAGGTACCACTTGAGCTCCTGACGTGCACCGATGCACGAATCACTTGCCCGCAGCTTGTACCTGAGGTGGCCCTGCCAACACCTAAATTAGTAAGCACGCTTGCTTTCCGGTGCCAAGGACGGATCAGACGTTCAGCTACTGAGCCGCACTGAAGTCGAACTGGCCAGAAAGCGCCTCAAAACCAGCCGCAGGCTGGACCGCGACGTACAACAATGACGCAGGCTACGGGAAGGGCGTAGCGGGCTGGCGGCGGCTGGGGTTAGGCAGTCAGGCCCCGGAGGGAAGGGCCAAAGCCACCGCCACCGGCCCAATCCCAGTGTGCTCTTTATCCTTGGAATAACCATGGAGTATGCAGTGTGCAGTATGGAAGAGCCTTCCTCATGTACCTCGCGCGAGCCCAAGGTAGCCCAGCACTTTCCCGAGGTGGCCACCCAATAGTGAAGGTGTTCTGACGGTGACGGACTTAAGCGCCCCTGCCCCTGCAGATTTGCCGGGTCCGGACGCATTCCCTCCTTGCTGACCGGACCCGGCCTCACTTTCTCTCACCAGAAGCGATGAGGGACCCCCAAAGCACTGACCCGATTCCTCTGCACAGGAAGCGGGAGGGACTTCACCCCGCCCGTTATGACGCTTCTTCTGCCGGCCACCTGGGTGCTTTGCAGGATCTCATAGCTCATCTTCACCGGCGCCGTATGGCACACGAAGGCCCATTGGCGATCCGTGAGTTCGAGGCCGGGGGAGAGGCTATGACAGAGGACGGATATTCTCGGCCTGGGGGCCCTTGTTGCCGTGGACTACTTCAAACTCGACCTTTTGGCGGTCTTCCAGCGACCTGTACCCGTTGCCGACAATGCCGGTGTAGTGGGCAAAAACGTCCCCGGACCCGTCATCGGGCGCGATGAAGCCAAAGCCCTTTTCCGCGTTAAACCATTTCACAATGCCTGTTGCCATGTCTGGTCCCCAAAATAACTCAGTTAACCGCCGGCACTGAGAGCACCCGCGGCCGGACGCCCTCGTCCGCTGGTCCCTAACCGTAGAGCCCCTACTCCTGCAACACAAGGAACATCAGGGGAACGCGTGCGTTCGGGACCGACGACGAAGCTGGGTGCCAGCCGGATCTGGGGGGAGACGCCCCGGCCAGCTTTCCGCCGCCGGCCGCATACAATTTGGCGCTCCGCTTGAGGCGCTCCTCAGGAACTGGATGGCTGCATCCTGTCGACACCGGGCCCCCGGCTTGGACGCGAGTGCCAGGAACCAGCACCGTCAGTAAGAGTCTGTGGCGTTGCGGATGTTGCCTTCGGCATTCGCGACGAAGCCCCTCCTGGACATGAGGCGGGGCCAGGACCAGGTATCGACGTCAGTTCCTTGGCGTTGGACCGTTTTTGTATGGAGGCAGCTCCGCAGGGTCCTGGACGTCGCGGATGTGGGCAAGCAGCGCCAAGTCCGGGCGTCCCGGGTTCACGGCCAAATGATCCAGCAGGGAGTCACGGGCATCAGGGTCGAGGTCGGGCAGGGCCAGCAGTTCATCGATGACGCACTCGAGCTGGAACTGCAGGAGACTGCGGGGTGGCAGGGGCACAGTTGGGGCGGACTGCGGAACTGCCAGAACGGGAGATGGCTGGGATGGGTTCGTCCACTGCCCGCAATTGGGGGACGAATGGAGGTGCATGAGCGTCATCGGTTCTGCCCTTTCGCCGCACCGGCATTGCGCGGCTTGTTTGGCCGTTCGCGCCGACGTGTCGCCGGTGATCCCCGCTCTGCTAAAGGATCTACCCTGATCTGTCCGGGCTATTCTTGCGGTGGTCGATGGTGATTTCCTGATGGACCTTGGAGATCGGAGGGGGCCTACCGCTTGGCATTGACTGAGTGCCGGCGGCATTCCACCGCTATTCCCGTCGACCGGGTTCCTGCCCCGTCCGGGGCGTCATAACTTGTGAAGCCAAGCATGCTGTCCATATGTTTGGGTCAGCATGTCCACCTGATTATGGCGGAGATGCCGAACCACCAGAGGAGAGCCCCGCTTTGTGACCAAATTGGCGGGGCTCTTCCCCTGCCCACGATCCGCCCCATTGGAAGGGCTTCCGCCTCCCGAAGCGGCGCGGCCGGAACCGGCGGATCACGGCGCGAAACCGTCGACCCCTGACCTGACGCCCGCCTCCTCGTTGCGTCTTGCAAACCCCTGGGATACGAGACGTCTCGACTGGCGAGCAATTCCCTTGAGCCGCTGGTCATATACTGACGCCTGTCAGTGCTCACCAGGCACATCAGCACCACCAGGGGGTTCATCGTATGAAAAAACTTGCCGCAACGCTTTTGATGACCGGCATACTCGCCGTGGCAGGGTTCGCTGCCCCTGCTAACGCGGCGCCGAAGGGCCAGGACAACACGACGTCCTCCACCTCGAAGACGTCAACCAACCACGCAACCGTCGGCTGGTGGCCGAACTAAAAGTTCGACACCCGCCGACATCAACCAAGGAGCCGTCTCCACCCTCGCCTGGTCGGGGACGGCTTTTGGGTTGATCTCGGTCAGTGTCGTCGCCGGGCCCGTCTGCTAGGGGGAGTGCGTTAGGGCCCGGCGGCCTGAAGCTGTGGTTCGCGGCTACCAGCGCTTCAGCGACGACTTCATTGTGCGGTGCACACACTGGGAAAAGCGGGGCCCACCAGCGGACGGCGGCCTGCTTTTACCCGCTGTTGGCAGGGGAGCCTGTGACGGCGTCAAGGATTCTCCAAGCTTCACGCCGGCAGCATCGTTTTCGCCCGCCTGGGGAGCACCCGGATGCCGAGTGGGCGGCTTGCCCCCTAGCGGCGCCTGCCATCTGGGCGTGCTGACTGCCGTCATGACGCTGGTGTGCAGCTCTTTGGCCCGGGAGCGAAGTGGAACCAGTCCGGGAGTTCGGCGGTGTAGGCCTTGGTGATGGCGGGGGTTCCGGCGGAGCGCCAGTCGACGACGGCCTTGACCTCGACCTCATTCTTGTTCCATTCGAACCAGTTGATCATTTTCAGCTGCGGGTAGTCTCTGGGGATCCGCAGGTCGAACAGTTGCCTCCACCAGGCCTGCTTGATGGCCAACTCTTTCGCCCCGCTGCGGCTGGGGACGCTCAGCGCGGCGGTCTCCGGGATCGCCACCGGCTTGCCGTGGCGTTCGCCGTATTCGCGGTAGAAGTCGGGGACGGCGAGGTCGTTGCCGCCGGCGCCATTGTAGGCGCCGGTAAGTTGCTGCAGGAATTTGCCGGATTCGGGGATCACGTTGGCGCCCCATGGGTAGGTGTTGCCCCAGTGGTAGAGCGACATCCCCACCCAGTCCACCGCGTCATCACCCGGATAATACGGGGCGTAAGGGTCATCGGTGCCGGTCACGGTTCCGTCCTTGTTGGTGTCCAGCGCAGTGAACGCGGCAGTGCCCGTCTTCGCTTGGTATTTGCCGCCGGTGAAGGGGTAGCCGCCGCCGTAGTTCGGCGCCCACATGGTGGCGCTCCCGGGGGCGAGGCGGTGGACGGCGTCGGCGACCCGCCTGAAGGCGGCCCTGTACTCGGCGGGCTGCTGGCCCCATTCGTACCAGGAGCCGTTCATCTCGTGGGCGAACCTGACGATCACCGGAACCCCGGCCCTGTTAAACCGGTCCAGGGTCCCGGCCAGCTTGTCTGCCACTGGCTGGGTCACGGCGGCCAGGCCCATCCTTGGTTCCAGCGTCAGCAGCAGGATCCCGCCGTCGGCGCGCACCTGGTCGAACGCCGCTTCGACGTTCGACCCGTCGGAGGCCGCGAATGGGAACTGCGTGAAGCTGACCACCACCGCGGGCCGCCGGCCCAGGCCTGCGCTGTACTGGGCCAGGGTCTCGTGCTCCCAGTCCAGGTTCACCCCGGACAGGATGCCCGCCGCCGGGGCCAGATGCTTCCCTGCGGCAACCTCGCATGTGGCCACTGTGGGCGTTTGCGGTGCGTTCGTTTCCTGGGCTCCTGGTGGCGGGGGTGTACACCCCGCTACCAGGGCCGATACCGCCGCAACCACAATCGTCATCCATCCCCAGCTGGTATTCACGGACACCAATCTATGCGACCGTTGCCACCGGGGTGCCGCCGGCCGGTCCGGGTGCGGGGCCGACAGCAGGTCGGGCAGCGACCGCAAAGGTTCGGGACCCGGCACCGCCTTGTCGGGTCCCCGCCGGGGACGATGCGGCCGATGCAGGTGCGCGGCCGCACGGGGAAGGGGTCCCTGGATCCGGATTCTTGAGTGAATGTTGATCATTTCCGGCATGGAGTCCTGAGCCGGGCCCGGAATTGTGGTGTGCAGAAGGAACCACCATCGCACCAAGTCTGAGGGGACTCGTCATGAAGAACAGCGCACTGATCAAGGGAACCGCCGCTATCGCCGTTGGCGCTGCACTGCTGCTGGGCGGCGGCGGCACCCTGGCCTCGTGGAACGCCTCCGCCAGCGCCACCCCTGGCACCATCAGCGCCGGTGACCTGAACATCGCCAAGAGCGCAGCCGGTGTGTGGACGGACCGGGCCGGGGCGACGATCAACATCAACACCTACAAGGTGGTCCCGGGCGACAAGCTGACCTACACCCAGGTGCTGGACGTGACCCTGACCGGTGACAAAATGGCGGCCACCATCGCCGCCACCGGCACCGGTGCGGCCAGCGGCTTCACCGCCACCAACGTCATCGTCACCGACCCAGTCCTGACCGTCGGCGGTACCGTCGTCGCCAACCCGCTGAAGACCTCCCAGACCGTGACCGCCACGATCACGTTCGAATTCAAATCGACCACAACCGGCCGGGCAGACGTGAACCAGACCTACAACTTCGGCAACGTCGGCTTCACCCTGAACCAGATCACCCAGTCCGGACTGGCCTAGTCTGATACCGTGGCTGCCGCCCGAGAGGGCGCGCAGCCAGGTCCGGACCCACAGCAGTCCGGGACCACGGCAGCCCGGGGGCCAGAAGGCGCCGGGCCAGAGGGCATCGGACCGGGCAGGGAAAATAGGGAATGGGGGGACTATGGGCATCCCGCGCGGTGTGCGGGCAGCGGCGCTGATCGCGGCCGCGGTGCTCCTGGGCCTGTTGGCGGTGCAGGGCAGTTACGCCTTGTGGAACGCCGCGGTCTCATCTTCCCCGGGATCGGTCTCAGCCGCCTCATTCACGGTCAACCTCACCGGAACATCCACCGGCCAGTCCACGTCGATGACCCTGGCCGGAGGACAGTCCGCAGTCCTGGCACTGACCGGCGGGGCCACTGTTCTTACCCCGGGGACTTCTGCGTATGCCGGGGTGCTGGTGGGCAACGCCTCGGACGCGGGCGGGCCGTTCAGTATCAGCCTCACGGCCGCAGGAGCGAGCATTGCCAACGTGGGGACCGGCTCCCTCGCCGCCTACCTGAGCGTGAACGCCAAGACGGCCGCGACCACGACTGACTGCGCGGTCCCCACCGGTTACAGCACCTCGGTGCTCACCTCGTCCCTGACCACGGCAGCAGTTCCCAAGGGCGGCAGCACCGTGATCTGCTTCCAGGTCAGCCTCTCCCCGTCCGCCCCGGCCGCCGTGAAGGGACAGTCCGTGAACATCACCGTCCCTGTGACCGCCCAACAGCTCTGAGGCAGATCCATGAAGGTCCTTGATACCCTTCCGCACATGGGGGAAACAGACCACACCCGCGCGCCCGCCAACACCGCACCCAACAACAGCATCCCGCCCGACCAGAGCGCTGCGGCCGGCGGCAAGAACCAGCCGGCCGGGGCCGCGCCTGTTCCGGCGAAAGCAGTCTCCCGTGCCCGGCGATTTGCTGCTGGCGCCGGGCGCCTCGTTACCCTGGTGCTGCTGACGGTGCTGGTGTTCGCGGCCCTGGTCCTGATCATCGTGCCCAAGGCCGCCGGGTCCCAGACCTACACGGTGCTCACCAAATCCATGGTCCCGAAGTACCCGCCGGGCACGTTCCTGGTGGTCAGGCCGACACCGTTCAGCCAGCTGCAATACGGGGACGTGATCACGTTCCAGCTCGAATCCGGCAAACCCGCCGTCGAGTCGCACCGGATCGTCGGTTTCGGCTCCTCCCAAACCGGGGAGAAGACGCTGATCACCAAGGGCGATAACAACAGTGTTAACGACGCCAACCCGGTCAGGAAACTCCAGGTCAGGGGCAAACTCTTCTACGCCGTCCCGTATGTGGGGTTCGTGGCGAACGCGCTGGGCAACCAGGACCGGGGCCTGTGGGTGAGCATCGGCGCGGCAATCCTGATCGGTTACGGGGTCCTGCTCATCATCCGCAACCTCCGGAGCATGCCCCGCCGCCCCACGGAAGGCGAGGCTGCCGGCACACCAGCGCCTGGAGAAGAAACCGCGGGAGAGGAAACGGCATGAAACCGCTGAGGAGCGTTCCGGGCGCGAAGGCTGCCCTGATCGCTTTTGTCCTGACGGTCCTGCTGGGTGTTGGCGTGACCTCTGCCGCCGGGCTCTGGCAGCAATCCGCGACCGCGACCATGGCGGTCTCGGCCGCCACGGCCTGGCCGGGTGACACTACCGTCCTGGCCTGCACCGTCACCGCCGCGAACGGTAAAGCGGCGACCTTGACCGCCTCCCCGGCCACCACCATGACGGTCACCGCGGCCCTGGTGACCGGAAGCACCGTCGGCGCCGAGCGGGCGGTCGGCACCTTCACGTCCGGGACCGTGACGATCGACCCGGACACCACCACAGGGGTCAAGGAACTGTTGAACGGAGGCGCCGGCAACGTCCGCTTCACCGCCACCTTCGACGGGCCGCCGCCCTTCACCCGCCAACTCGTGGTCAACTTTTCAGGCAACGGAAAAACCACCTGCCCCACGGCCTAGGAAATGGTGCAGGAAGACGGCCATGGCAAGGACGGGCACGTTCGGGTCGGGAGGGGACACATGGGGTCACAGCACTGGAGGCATGGCAATCACGCCCTCACTGAGGAGCGGGGCGCTGTCGCGGTCGTCGTGGCGCTGATGATGGTGGTGCTGCTGGGCTTCGCCGCGATCGCGATCGACATAGCCCGGCTCACGACCGAGAAAGCCGAACTGCAAAACGGCGCCGACGCCGCCGCACTCGCGATCGCACAGAACTGCGCCAAGGGGGCCTGCGGGAACACCGCCGCGACCGCGACGACCTACGCCAAGGCCAACGCAAGCGACGGGTACGCCACCGCCACGGCAACCGTGGCCGGCGGCACGGTGACCGTGCAGACGGGGACGCTGAACAAGGACGGCTCCACGACGATCGATTACTTTTTCGCCCCGGCCCTGGGTATCGAGAACGGCACCGCCACGGCCGCGGCGTCTGCGGTGTGGGGCAGCCCGGCCAGCGGTCCGGCAGTGTTTCCGCTGACGTTCTCGATGTGCCAGTTCGACGCCGCACTCTCGGGCACCACTCAGCTCATCCAGTACAACACCGGCCCGTCCTGCGTCGGACCGACCGGTCATGCCATCCCCGGCGGGTTCGGCTGGCTGAAAACACCCTCCGGGCAGTGCTCCCTCGACGTCAGCATCGCCACCGCCAGGATCACCAGCGACAACGGCAACTCGTTCCCCCTCACCAGCCAGTGCACCACGGCAATGCAGAGCCTGAAAAACCAGACCATCCTCATCCCGGTCTTCGCAGAGGCCGACAGCAGCGGAGCGAACGGGTGGTACAAAATCTACGGTTTCGCGGCGTTCAAGATCACCGGCTGGAAATTTGGCGGCAACGGATCCTCCGACCTGAACTGGAACAACACCGGCACACCCTCCTGCACCGGCAACTGCCGCGGCATCATCGGATCCTTCCAACGCTTCATCGACATCAGCTCCACCTACACCATGGGAGGTCCCGACCTCGGCGCCAAAAACATCAGACTCACCCAATAACCGCCACCATCCACCTCTGCCAGACGATGCGGTGTTAACGAGCCGGTGGACTAACTGGACTGGCTGCCAGGGGCCGGTGTGACGGTTTTCAGAAGTCCCGGTCCACCGGGCAAACAAGATCCTGCCTGACCCCGCCGGCAGGGGTCCAGGTACGATTTCTCGAAAATGGGAATCCTGCAGCCGATGGGGTCAGTCTTCAAAGTGGGTGGCTGAGGTTGTTTCGCGGGCGCCTTCCCGGTTGTTGACAATGCCTTCTGCGATGTCGTGGAGTTTTTCGTTGCGGTTTTGGGAGGCATTGCGCAGCACCGCGAATGCCTCGTCCTGGCTGCAGCGGTTTTGTTCCATGATGATGCCGGTGGCCAGATCGATCGCGGTCCTGCTTTCCAAAGCGGTTTTTAGGTCTTCGGCGAGGAGGTCGGCGGTCGCGATGCGAACTGCCAGCCGCAGTGCCTGGCCGGCCATGTCGGCAAAGACCGTTGCCTCGTTGATGGCTTCGGCGGTAAACAGCCCCGACTGCATGGCAAAGAAGTTCAACGCGGCGGAGGCGTCCTTTCCAAGGTTGAGGGGGACGCCGAGCACGCTGCGGGCACCGGCTGCGGCGAGGTTTGCGGTGAGTTCCGGCCAACGCGTGTCTGTGCTTGTGTCGGGCAGCAGTACCGGTGCGTGGGTTTCGAGTGCTGCCAGGCAGGGGCCATCGCCCAGGGTTTGTTCGACGCCATCGAGCAGGATGGCGGTGTCGCTGCTGCCGGCGATGGTGACACTGCGCTTTCGGCGGTGCAGCGTCACCGCGCACTCGATCCGTGCGCCAGCCACCCGGCTCAGCGATGTCGCCGCGTAGCGGGTCATGCCCTCGAGGAAGCCCTTCACGTCATCCGTCCCGGCGATGAGCTGATGCAACCGCTGGAAGTCCTCGTTCTGCTCGTCCGTCTCCACAGCATCATCCTATGAAGCAGGCATCATCAGCGTCATCATGCGCCCGGGGCCGGTGCCGTGGAGAACCGCAAGCAACCAGGCAGGCGAGCTGTGCTTGAGTGATGTCTTGTTTGGGTGACAGCAGCTGCCAAACACTACCGTTGCCGCCAGGCAATCGAAGTGGAATGTCTATCTCAGCTCTCGCTGACTATGGTGTCGCCCCTCTTGCATGGCGGTCAATGGACGCTCTGTCCTCCCTGCTTCATTTGCCGGCCTGCTGGCCCTGAAGACCCATGCGAGCAGTTGGCCTTCCCTGCCAGAGCGAGCAACACGCAAAACGCAGTGATGTAGAGCAAGAACATCAGTGCCGCTGCCCTAAACGTCCCGAGAAGACTTATCGACGGGGATCATCCATCGCACTTCGAACTCAACTGCCAGGGCCCTACCCGCCGGGCGGAGGCTGCTGCCTGGCCGACAGGACGGCAAGGTCATGGATGAGTCGTTGCACTTCGCGTTCACGGCCCTGGGAAGAAAAGAGAACCGCCGCCGGTGGCCCGGCGGCAGGACCAGATATGCGGCCCGGCTTTGGGACAGGCGCCACCGAAGCCGGTCCCTCAACCTCAAACGGGTCAATAAATTTAACGGGATCCATCAAAACGTCCCCCAGTGTTCGTGGTCATCTCTGTCTACCACGAACTGATCCACCTACCGCCGGACCACACCGCAAAACATCACGAGACGCCCCTAGGGCGCGGCGGAGCCGTTGTTTGCACGATTACCTACGAAGCGTAGGCACCGGCGGGGTCTTGACCAAAGTCGGCGTCAATAGCTGCTGCCGTCCATGCCGTCACACTTCCGGAGCAGGGGAAATCGGGCGGTACTGTCGCGAATGCGGGGGCCACGCTGCGGGGTGGGCAGCCTGGAGCCTGCCAGCCTCCACGGCTTTTTCCTAGGCATTGGCTGTAAGAATCCTGAATATCAGGTTCTGCCGCTGGGGCTGAACCCCGTCACCCATCGCCGAGCCCGGCGGACGCTGATACCTCAAGCCGGCCACGGCACCCGCATTCTTTCTTGGGTTCCAGGGCACCGGCTGAGGCTCGATGCCGATCTTAGGGAGCAGATGATCAGGACGGCTCGAATGACCATCACCGGCAACGTTGCCTGAACCCGAGGAAACCGATGACAACGATGGCTTCAGACAACAAGCCAAGCCGGCAGGATCCTTGTCATCAGCGGTGACAATCTGAACATCGCGGAGACAGGCATGGACCCTCCAACTCGCAGCCCGGCACGCTACGCTCGCCACCGCCATCGTCCCCGTTGGCGCCGGTGACTCATAACTCTAGTGATTCGAGACGGTTAGGTTTCGAAACGCCTAATAGGCGGGGAACGTCTATGGTGACGGCGAAGGGTTGGCTGGCACTCTGCCGCCGAAGCCTGATGCCTGGAAGGTGCCGACTTTGGTTTGTCCGTCGCTGAGGTAGACGGGGATCTCCCGCGGCGGGCGTGGGCTACTGAAGTTCTTGGCCGCGTCTACTAGGTTGGTCGGCGCGGGGCCGGCGAGCTCTTTGGCGTAGACGTAGCCGGAGACGCCGTTCGAGGCGATGACGGCGATCAGGTCCGGTGTCCCTTTTTCGGAGCTCTCGACACCGTATGTCTCACCTTTGGCGTTGATGCCCCACTCTGTTCGTTCTTGCTTGACGTATCTCGCGAATGGCCATCGCACAGGGGGAACGCAATGCTTGGTGCCGGTCCGAAACGACTGAGAAATATGCCTCCGGTGCAGATAAGCATCGACAACCATGCTCAACCGCTGAAGATGCTGCTGTTTATCCGGTACGCCTGGTCATTATCGGAGGAGCTGAATCTACCCGAGCTCCGGCCAGTGCCTGAGATAGGGACATCAGCCTTACCTGATACCGAAAATAAGCAGGTATGGAATCAACGCTGGACGCTGGATTGGCACCGGACGTGGGAATGGTACGACTCCAGGGAAAGCCAGCAGGCGCCGGTCTCCCAAGAGGAGATGCTCCGGGTTTCCCGTCCCCGGCAGCCGCCTCACCCCGTCGTTTCCACCGTTCTGGATGACGGAGTATGGCGTCTGGATGACGGAGTATGGCGCTGCCGGGATTGATCGCGCCGCCTTTTTTGAATGGGACCGCCTTACGATGGCCCTGAAGCCAAATCCCTATCCGAAACTACCACTTGTCGATGCCTGGCAGAGGGGGATCAGGAACATCACTGTCCTCCCATACTCCGGCTACTTCGCAGAGCGTCGAAATGCCGCCCATCTAGTCGTGTCCGAAAATACGATGAACGATCATGCACAGTTCTTGGAGGCCTTGGGCTAGAGGCTTCTAGGGAAGTCGCCTTCAGAGGTTCGGGTCAATCTGCTGGCCACAGTCACAACCGTTGGTCGCTCGGTCTTGGTGCCTCCGAGGAACTTCTATTGAACCTTTCCACGGTGGGCCTGCCCGCGCTTTCCACGTCCACCGTTCACGTGCAGTACGCGGGCCATCAACGCAATCACAAGCGCCACAACGCCAGACAGGATCAATGGCCATGCGAGCCAATCGTGGTAGACGAATGAATCCTCGACGGCCACTACATGGGCAACAGCGTTGCTGACAACCGCCGAGGGGTAGAGCGACAGGACTGCGGGCACCCCGTATGCGACGAGGGCCCGGATCCATGTCGCCCCGGACCAACGCCGGGTAAGCCATAGAGCTAAGAGAGCTGTGCAGGACCAGAGGACCAAAGCCACCACATTGCCGAAGTTGGACCCAATTTGGAAAGACGCATAAGCGTCCCCAACACCCATCCCCGTGTTTGTCGGAGCAATCAGGAAGTTGGAAACGAACCCGATAAGCCAGGCCACTGCAGCCGCTGACCATACCATCCGCGAACCTGCGCGGCCGGAGGAAGTAGGCTCTCCCAGAACGCTATCGGTGGTCACATTCCTCAATATAGTCAGGCGCGAGCGTCTATCGCAGGAACCCTCCACGGCACAGGCAGCTGATATTGAGCGGCTCAACAACGGACACCTGCCGCGGGTACCGTTGGACGTGCTTCGGTCCACAATTAACCAGGCCGTTTTCCGCGGCGCTGTCCCGAAAGGTCCACATACCGCGACCGACGCTAGCTTGGCACGGTTCCTGGAAGATCGCCTCGCCACAGACGACGTCCACTTGGATCTGGGCGTCACCATCGAGCGGTAGCAGTTGACCGGGCCCCGGACCGATCGGTCCGGGGCTTTCTTGCTTCCACATCCCTGATAGTCAGGTCGAAATGTCGGGAGTCAAGAACCAGTCAGCCGGAGGCGGCACAGGATGCTGTACGCTCATCCGAGATCCATGTGAACAGGGGGAGTTGGGCTTGGGGTCATCGCAAGACGACGTTATTCGTGCGAAGAGGTTGAAATACCATGCGGTGTCCGCCATCTCCGCAGTCGGTGTCTTGGCTGTGATCTACGGTTTGTACATCATCTCGACAGTGGAACCGACTATAAGCTTCACGTGCATTGGCGAGGAACCATCTGATTGCCAAATAACCGAGATATCTGCGTTCGGCGTGGCGTGTTTCATATTTGCCTTGCTCCTCGCGGCTGCGACGTTGGTGTTTCTTTGGACTCGTTGGAAAAGAGCGCCCAGGTAGTCGGCGAGAAGACCAAACAGCCCTCCAGAACCATGAAATGGCCCACCGTGAAGGTCCCGGCATGGGCGGCTGGCTGATGAACTCCTTCAGCAGCAGTGGTCCAGCCTAGATGCGGGCGGACCTGAACCAAACCGTCTTGGCTTACCCCTAACTACGTAGACCCATTCAGTCAGTCGTCTCCAAGAGTTCCTCCCCGCATCCCGAAGCGTCAGATTGGAATCTAAGACCCTGCGTACGGGGCGTCTCGAAATGTCATTTTGGACCCTATTCTGACAGTCTTTCGTCGCCTTTCCTGACGTCAGATTGGGGTGTACTTCAATCACTCGCATCCTTGTCTGAATTGTCCGACCTGTTGCGGCCACAATCATCCGCATGTTGGCACCGCTGCGGGGCGTAGTCGCCGTCAATGGAGGAGATGTACACCTCGACCCCAAGGTCCTTTATTGCGGCGCGCGCCGGCTTGGCAAATTCGGAGTCCGTGACGACGGCATCCAGCTTCGCAAGGGGCGCGACGTTGAAGCGCCCAAAGGTGCCGAAGGTCGTGCTTTCGGCCAGTAAGACGCGGGTCGAAGCCGCGGAGAACGCCGCGCGCTTCAGGACGGCCTTTTCGGTCGAAAGCGTGGTCACACCATGCTGAACGTCCCATGTTCCGGTGCTGATGAAACACAGGTCGACGTTGACCGAGGAAAGGGCTGCCGCGGCGAGAGGGCCGCCGCTCGAGCGGCTTTCGACGTCGACGATCCCGCCTGTGTGGATCGTCTCGATCCCAGGGTAATCGAAGAGGGCGCTCATGACGTCGTAGTTGTTCGTCACAACGGTGATTCCCTCGCTGCGAGCGAGGAACGGAACGACAGCTTCGCATATGGCTCCCGCGTCGAGAAAGACGACCGTACCGTTATCGACGAGTGTCGCCGCGAGTTCACCAATGGCGCGTTGAGCCGTCAACTCGAGCTTTGGACGTGGCCAGCTCTCGGCTCGGGACTGGCCACCCGCATCGTCGTGGAGGCGGACTCCGCCTTGGACCGCAACCACCTGACCGCTGTCCTCGAGGTTAGAGATGTCGCGTCGTACGGTCATGTGAGAAACCTTCATGAGCTCGGTGATTTCCCGGATGCTCAGTACACGAGCCGTTTGAAGCAGGCGCAGAAGCTCCTTCTGCCGCTGCTCCGGAATCATCTAGTCCCCACAGTCTCTCCTGGTGCTGTATTCCCTGGGCCCACAAGATCATGGTGCCGATGTAGACCTGACTCCGGAGGGTGCGAGGACCCGGTCGAGCAGCCGCTGGGTATGAGCGGCCGCTCGACCTGAGGTGAGGGGCTGCGCCCTGTCGGCGACGCGGTCCAGGAATTGGTGGACGGCGGCGGAGAATCCGAGTGTGCGGGTGTCAGTCCTCAATTGCTTCGGTCATCCTTTCATTGCCCCGGTAGCAATTCCGCGCACGAACCAGCGCTGCATCCACAGGAAGAAGATCACGATCGGCAACATCGACAGCGTGACGTAGGCCGTCACCGTGGCCCATGAGATGCCAGTGGCGTTGAACAATTCGTTGACCAGGCGCACCTGTACGGACTGCATCTCGGGACTGCGCGTCAGCGTCGCAACCACGATGTAGTCATTCCAGACGAACATGACACCGAGGACGAAGAGGGCCGCCAAACCCGGTGTGATGAGTCGAAAGGTGACCAGACGAAATGCCTGGAAGCGATTGCAACCGTCGATCAGCGCCGCCTGCTCGAGCTCGTCGGGGATAGCTTCTATGTAAGTTCGCGTGAACCAAATCGCCTGAGGCAGGAACTGCGCAGCGTAAACGATGATGACCACCAGATAGGTGTCGACCAGGCCCGTGCGGTCTGCCATGAACAGCAGCGGCAGGAGCAGGGCGACGCCGGGGATCATGTTGGCAACCGCCAGACCCACGACAAGACTGGTCTTGCCTCGGAAGGGTAGCCGAGCCACTGCGTAGGCGGTCGGTAGTGCAATGCCGATGCTCACAAGTGCGGCGCCCACCGAGAAGATAGCCGAGTTGGCGAAGCTTTGTACGAACGCCGAGTTTCCCAATGCATCCTTGTACGCGTCGAGAGTGATCGTCGTGGGCACAAACTGCGGGGGGAAGGTAGCCGTCTGCTCACCGGGCTTGAGGGACGTCATGACCAGCCAAAGCACTGGTACCAACGCGACCAATACGATGAACGACAAAGCAATCGTCGGTAGTGGCCGGGCCCGGGTGGGGTCCGAATGCGGGCCGATCATGTCTTGTCCCTTCCATAGCGCAGCATCATTGCGCCGAAAATCATGTTGGCCAGCATGACCACGATCGCCACTGCAGCACCCCGGCCAACACTCTGACCGCCGATGATGGATTCGGTGAACAGGTTCAAGCTGAGCGTCTCTGTCTTGTTCAACGGGCCACCCCCGGTAAGGACAAGCGGCAGCGTGACGATCGCGAACAGCAAGAGGGCGAGGAACGTCGAAGCTGCTGCGATGGTCGACTTCATGAGTGGCAAGGTGAGGTGAACAAAGGCGTGGCGGGCTCGGGCACCATCCACAGCGGCGGACTCGTACAGTTCGACTGGCAGTGATTGCAGCGCCGCGTCGAAGAGGACCATCCCGTATGGCGTTGCCCACCACGCCGATACGGCAATGAGGAGCGGCAGGGCAAGCGTGGGGCTCCCAAGAAGCAGCGATTCCGGCAACCCTAACTTCTGCGCCAGGAATGACACCGGGCCGTATGCGGGATTGAGCATCCAGACCCAAGCGATCGCCACGGTGGCTTGGGACAACGCCCACGGCAGAAGCAGGGCCGCCCTGAAGAAGGTCCGGAAACGGCCTGCCCCCTGCAGAAGTATGGCGATCGTGAAGCCGGCAACCACTGACACTGCCAAGGTACCGAAGACGTAGATCAGGGTGACGCTCAGCTGCTGCCAGAACGCCGGACTCTGGAGCAGGTCAGCATACTGACCGAGGCCTACGAATTCGCCGACTTCGAAATAGTCCATCCGGTGGAGACTGACCCAGACCACGATCAGGACCGGGATCAGGAACACAACAGCTATGAGGAGAACACTTGGCGAGAGCAGTGGCGCCACGGGAGTCCGCCTCAGTCTCTTTCCAATAGTTGGTGGCATGGTTCGTGCACCGCCTTCTGGGCGGGCGGGCAGCTTAACCTCGGATTTTGTCAGCATAGTTCTTCATGATCTCGTCGGCCGCGGCTTGTGGAGAGCCGTTCTGCAGGACCATCGCTGTCATCGCGTTACTCACAACCTCTCCAAAGGCCGGATAGTTGATGGAGTAGGAGACTGCTTCACCGCGCTTCTGCACGAGGTCCCTCCAGGCGACCACGTTCTTGGCTTCCGGCTGCTTGAAATAGGAGTTGGTGTATGCGGATTTTCGAGACACCACCTCGCCACCGCGCGCAAGAGTGGCCTGCGTATCGGCGTTCGTCATGAACTTTATGAATTCCCAGGCGGCGTCCTTCTTCCTCGAGTTGTTGTTAATCGAGATGGTCTGCCCGTAGACTGCCTGCTTGCTTGCGGCATCGAACGTCGGCGCGGGGGCCCAAGCAAGGTCTGCCGCGCCCGAGGTCTTCAGCGTTGTGAAGCGGTAGAGACCGAACGTCGCACTGTTCGCGCTGCCGGTCTGTAGCGCTTGATGAGTCTCCGTGTAACCCCAGTTGAGGGCGGTCTTGGTCGACGCACTGTGGGCGTAGAGATCGTTGACCAAAGTCGCGAGGTCCTGAACCGCTGCCTTGTCGAACGCCGGTTCCCTGCCGTCGGGCGCGAAGAGCTTGCCTCCGGACCTTTCGGCAAGGATGGGCGCCCCGAGGAACTCGAGAAACGCCTGTCCGGGGAAGAATCCACCACCAGCACCCAGGCCCACGGGGAAGCCCATTTTCCCATTGCCCGAAATGTCACCGGCAACGCGAATGACATCCTCGAAGGTCGCAGGAGGCGTGCTGATGCCTGCCGCCTTGTAGGCGTCCGCACGGTAGAGGAACACTGGAATGCGGTAGTCCTGCTGCAGAGAGAAAGTCTCGCCATCAAACTGGTTGAGCGATAAGGGCAACAGCCAGTCCTCGCGGTCCAGGCCATCGCGTTCGATGTACTTGTCGAGCGATGCGATGCCGCGCTGCTTTACGAACTGTGGGAGGGCGAAGTTCGTGGCCCGCCACACGTCAGGCTGATCAGCTCGAGCAGCGATCGCCTTCCCGACGTTCGCGCCAGCGGGGTCGACATTCACCCGAACCTTGATCTTGGGGTTCGCCTTCTCGAAGGCCGCGATGGCTGCCGTCTGCGCGACCGCTCGAGGGTCTTTGGTGTTGGACGGGTCCAGGGACGTGTTGTACATGATTTCGCCGCTGGCACCACCGCCGCCACTACTGCCGCTGCCGCCGCAGGCGCTGAGCAAGGCGCTCCCACCCAGGGCAGCCGTAGCCCCGAGAAAGCCGCGACGAGAAACTCCTTCAAACATAGCTGTTCCGTTCGGTTAACGAACACCCGGTCCGCATACGGAATGCAGACGTGGTGCCGGGTTGGACAAAGTTCATTTCAGGTTTGTTCACGGGCCCGTTCGGGCCGACTCCTCAAGCGCGCAGGTAACGCTCGAAGCGGCCGATAGTCATTTCGCAGGTTCCAGCGAATTAGTTAGTTGAGGAACGGGGCGGCGCCGGGCCTCGGGTGCCAGCCATGGCGGCTGCCACGCGCGATCAAGGGGATTTAGCGTCTCCCCAGGCCGTACGCACAGATCTATGGCGTCCAGCGTTTCCGCATCCAAACGGAGGTCAATGCTCTCCAGCAAGCTGGTCATCTGTTCCTCGGTCCTCGGCCCAATCAGGACAGAGGAAACAGCCGGATGCTCGGCGGCGAAGGCGATGGCCATGTTGGCCAGTGACAGGCCCGCCTCACCGGCGACGAGATTGAGTTTGTCGATGACGTCGAATTTGCGCCGGTTCTCGGCAACGGACGGATCGAAACGCGCTGCCGTTGCTGGGAAAGTGTTTGCCCTCGTATCGGCAGGCGCAGCAACACCGCGTTTGTATTTCCCGGTCAGCCAGCCGCCTGCAAGAGGGCTGTAGGTGATGGCCCCCATGCCTTTTTGGGCAAGAACCTTGAAAACATCTCGCTCGTTGTGCCGGACCAGAATGGAGTACGGCAGCTGCTCCGACACGAAGCGCTCGAGCCCGCGTTGCTCAGACAACCACGCGCATTCGTTTACGTGGAACCCTGGAAAAGTTGAGCTGGCGATGTAGCGCACCTTACCCTGCCGAACGATGTCGGTGAGAGCGCGCAACGTTTCGGAAATGTCAGTCTGAAAGTCCGGGCGGTGAATGTGCAGGAGGTCGATGTGGTCAACGTTCAAGCGTCGCAGGCTTGCCTCTACTGCCTTGAATATCCAGTAGCGGGAGTTGCCCGACCTATTGATCGGGTTATTGATCGCAACTTCACCGACGGGGAAGTGGACTTTTGACGAGAGAATGACGTCGTTGCGACGTGAACCCAGAGAGCGGCCGATAATCTCCTCGGACCGACCGTCAGCATAGTGGTCTGCGGTGTCAATGAGATTGATCCCGGCATCGAGGGCTTGGTCCAGGATCCTCTTGCATGACTTCTCATCAGTGTTGCCGCCGCCGAACATCATTGTCCCAAGCGAACGCGCACTCACCTTGACGCCGGTGTTGCCCAGCTGTCTGTATTCCAATGGGGATTCTCCTTTTAGATTGATCCGCGGCACATCTTTCGATGCTGATCTCGACGGCTTACCAACTTGATCGCCCCCCAAGTGCCCGCAGCCTTAACCAGGAGCGGATACGGTGCGGATCGATCATGCCGGCGCCCATCATTCCTAGATCGGTCAGCAGGTTTCGCGGGGGCGCAAGCCACTGAGCTGGAACCGCAGGTTGGTCGTTGTGGGTTGCTTACAGCTTGTGGAGCATCGGTGCCGCCTACCGCCCGTACCACGGACGTTGTGGCAGGTGGGATATTAGCAACCGATCTCAGCAATCGATCTCATCGACCGCTGCAACCGATCTTAGCAATCGGTCTCATTGATAGCAACGGATTTTTGTAACCCATCTCACTTTTGCGGCCAAGAGAAGATGCATCCGGGGTGAGGGCGAACGTCCCGTTTCGGCGTGAGGCCTGTAGAGCGCGGCGGGTCGGGTTGTGGGTGGCTGGCGGCAACGGACAGAGCCGGCCATTCCGGAAGGCCACCGAGTCGCTGGCAGGGGCTGGCAATCAGGCAGAGCGCGCGGGAGGACTCGTGAAGCAGCCGTAGTTGGCTGGCCTCGTGCAGCAGTGTGCCCGCATGTTCACCAGGTTGAGGATGCCGCAGTCGTTGCGCTGAATCGTCGGAGCTGTTGGTAGTCCGGTGTTGCCTGCCGCAACACATCCAACTGAGAAGCGACTGTTTAAAGAAAAACGCCGCCGGAACGGCGGCGTTTCCTTAACGGGATCGTTTCCGACGAACGTGAAGAGTCAGGCTGATCGCGAGTGCTCTGCAGGGACATTTCGCGCGATGACAAGGAGTCGGCCAGGTTGCAGATGCAGGGGCAGCGTCAGGGGCAGCCCCGTAGGCTCAGTCAAGGCTGGTGCTGGCTGGAAAGAGATGCTTAGGCACCCATCTGCCCAGGGCCGCGGGCCGTGCGGCCATCTACAAAAGGGACGGGTTCCCCATGAACCACGAAGAGCCGGCATCGGTGGTCTCCCCGCCGCGAGGGGCCAGGTACATGCCCGGCCCCCCGTGAGCGCTGTGGTGGCGGGGTTGCCGCTGTTCCCCGGGAGGGTTACATTCCGTGGTACCGATACAGATCGGGCTTCAAGATTTGGAGCTGGGTCGGCCAGGGATATGGCTAAGAATAGACTTCGAGAAGCCACCGTCGACACAAACGTCTTGCCCTGTGACATAACCCGATAGCGGACTCACGAGAAATTCGATGACGTTGGCTATGTCCTTGGGCTCTCCAATCCGTGCCAGCGGGATGATATCTTCCCTGGCCTTCTTGATTTGGGGATCGGCATACATTTTTTCGGTCATCCGCGTGTGAGTCATGCCGGGGGAGACCACGTTTACACGGATCCCGTCAGCTGCCCACTCCAACGCGAGTGTTTGGGCCAGCATCGTCAAGGCTGCCTTGCTGGGGCTGTAGGCGCCGGACCCGGCATGAGGTAGCTGACCAGACATGGAAGAGGTGAAACAGGCTGCGCCGTGGGCCTGCTTCAAGTGCGGGTAGCTTGCTTTGGCTAGAAGCCACGGGCCGCGGAGGTTGACGGAGAACATGTTGTCCCAGTCCTCAAGGGACACGTCACAGATGGTACCGGGGTTAGCGATTCCGGCGTTTGCTACCAAGGCGTCCAGACCACCGAATTCAGCTACCGCCGTCTCTACCAGTTGACCTGGCACGTCGGGGTCACCGAGATCGCCCGCCAGTGCGATAGCGGTACCGCCCATTGACTCGATTGATCGAACGACTTCCTTTTGACTGCTGTTCGCTTCGTGTCCTGCCACGGCAATCATCGGGTGCACGCCCCGGGCCAGGGCCGCCTCTGCGATTCTCAGGCAGGTAGACGCGCCTATGCCGCTGCTTCCGCCACTGACCAGTGCCCTCATTGCACACACTCCTTTTAACAGGGATTCTCTTGCGAATTATTGTCGACTACCAAGTCTTGACAAGGAAGCAATGAATTGCAAGACCTGGGTCGCTTGGCAGTTCAATTCACAATGAAACCGATTCTATTATTCTTAACAAACCACGGGCAGATGCGCCGCGATCTTCCACGCTGGGAGTTAACCTTCTAGTTCCCAGCCATGATTTTTGAGATCCTGCATCGCCTTCTTGAATTCCTGCACCGGGTTGTCTTCGCGGATGATCTCGAGAACTACGTTATTGACGCCGCACGTTTCTCTGACGGATTTGCCCAATCCAGTCCAGTCGATCACTCCCGTGCCGATCGGATCATGGCCCCAGGTCTCCGTGCCCGTATCAGAAATATGCACAAGCCCGATGGATTCGTGGTAGGACAGCAAACTGTTTACGGGATCTTCTCCGATGTAGGCGGCGTTGGCGACGTCGTACACGATTTTGACTGCTTCGTCGTTGATAGTGCTTACGACGCCTGCCAGGTCCTCGATGGTCGGAGTAAAGCAGTAGGGAGTGTTTTCGAAGAGTAGGCGCGTGCCGGCCTCTTTGGCCAGTGGGATGAGATTCTCCAGGCTCTCGTACATCCACCCGTAGGTCTTTTCGAGTGAAGGCGAGATCATTGGACGCCTCGTGCCGGGCGAGATCACAACCTCGGCGACATCCCAGGCTGCAGCCAAGTCGATCACCGACTTAATGTGCTCGATGCTTTTGCGACGCATATTCGCGCCGGGGCTGGCCAGGTTGATGTCATATCCACCGGCGTTCAGCGACCTGATCTTAGCGCCGTATTCATTCAGTCTTGCATGAGTTGCTGAGCGCTCCTGGCTGGATATTTCATCCGGCCAGCAATGGGGTGAGCTGACCGGAACTTCAAAAATTTTATAGCCGTTGTCGACCAATTCAGCTATCGCATCAATGGCCGTAGATGACCAGAGATAGGAAAATGTGTTAATGATCATTTGGTTCACTTGAAGGCATCCTTCTGTTCTTCGCCTGTGTTTTTAGCGCAATGAGAATTCGCAGGGAATTGCAAGCGCGAGCCGGGCGGCTCGAAGGAACCCGGGAAGTCATGCTGCCTTCTTGTCCCGTCGAGCCGCCACCGCATACTTGGTACCGGCGTGCCTACCGCGAATGCTTAGCCCCGTCAGTGGCGGGCGAAGTACTCGAGACCAGGTGTTCGCCTTCGAGTACCTCGGGGTCGGCAAGCGCCACCGTGGCACGGTCTCCGCGGTTGCCGGTCTCGGGGAGGGTGAAGTAGACGACGAGGCAGAGGGCGACAATGGCGATCATGTAGACAGCTACGAGCATCGGCTGTCCGGCGCCGACGAATGCGGCGGCGATCAGCGGCGCGGTGCCGCCGAAGACGGCAATCACGATCTGGTGCGCGAACCCGATGCCCGATACCCGTACCGCAGCGGGGAACAGTTCGGCCTGGATGGTCGGGTAGATGGACTGCCAGATACCGAGGACCACCCAACCAGAGGCCGATACCAGAACGTATACGCCGAAGCCTGGCTGGTTTAGCAGCAGGAGCAAGGGGTAGAAGAGGACGATCATGCCGATGGCGCCGATGATGGGGAAGATTTTGCGTCGGCCGAGGCGGTCAGAGAGCGCGCCGCAGACCGGAACGATGACCACGAGCAGGGCCAGTCCGATGACGCTGCCGGCCAGGGTGGAGGCGAGGTCCCGGCCGGTGGTCAGCTTGGCGTAGGTGGGAAGGAAGGTGGCCCAGGTGTAGTAGGCCACGGCCGGGGCGGAGAGCGCCGCTGCCTGGAGCAGGGCCTTCGGGTGTTCGCGAAGCAGGTCCATCAGGCGTGCCGGCGCGGACTTTTGGTCGACGAGGGCAGTTGCCTCAAACTCAGGGGTCTCTTCTGCCCGGGCCCTCAGGATAAGGCCGACGACGCCGAGGATGCCCCCCGCGACGAACGGGATACGCCAACCCCAGGCGGCGAGGTCCGCTGGAGCAAAGGATGATGTCACCAGTGCCGCGGCGCCGGTGGCGGCGAGGGTCGCGAAGCCGCTTGCCATGTTGGAGAACGAACCGAACAGGCCCCTGCGGTTCGCGGGAGCGTGTTCAACCATGAATGCGATGGCGCTCTGTGCCTCACTGCCTGCCGAGATCCCCTGGAGGATGCGTGCAACCAGGAAGAGAACCGGTGCCGCGTAGCCGATCGTCGCAAATGATGGTGTGAGGCCGATGATCAGCGCACCGAGGGCCATGCCCGAGATGGAAAGGGTCAGGATGAGGCGCCGGCCGAAGCGGTCGGCCAGTGGAGAGATGATGATTCCGCTGAGCGGGCGAACAACAAAGCCGACGGCGTAGGTGAGCAGTGCTGCGATAAGGGAGGCGAACGGGGAATCACTGGGAAATATCTGCGATGAGAACACCGCGGCCAGCAGCCCGTAAATGTACCAGTCGTACCACTCCACGAAGTGGCCGATCGTGCCCGCGACCATATTGATGTTGCGGCGGTGCTCAGACTTTGCGGGAACCGCCGAAGGGTCCGCGCTGCCGAGCGCTTGCTTTGAGGTCTTCATTGAACTCTCCATAGTTTCACGTTTTCTGACGAGGGGTAATGGGATAAGCCAGGGCACTTGATGCTCGCCTGATACTTGCTTTCCCGCCTGGTCCTAGTTCACCAGCCCCGACGAGATCGGTTGCTGAGATCGATTGCTGAGATCGGTTGCAAACAACTTTACGGGTGATAAAAGACACTTGTCAACGTCTTGTTGAGACGGTGTGGTGGATGCCCGGCAGCATTGCGCGCCGGTGGAGATTGCGATGCTGTTTTGCAGGCAAGCGTCTTGCCGCAGTCGGTCGAAATCCCCGAGAAGGGTCGCTCGTGGGGCCGGAGGGGGAGCGGAGGGCCTGGTCAGGCCTGTGGGTCATGCATCGGCCGGGAGAGGTGTTTCGTTGTTGAAGTCAAGGTACCGCACTCCGGACCACGCGCATTCCAGGTTTCCGTATACGGACCAGTACTCGTCCCAGTGTGAAAGTTTCCATTGGTCTCGTTCCAGGCCGCGGCGGGTAAGCCGTTCCCGCAGCAGGTCCTGTGGAACCCTTACCCGCACGACCGTGGCTTCGGAAAGTGGCCAGTGAAACTTCTCTGCCGCGGCGGTCAGGAAATCGGGCACCTGGAAGTAGGCGCCGAAAGGGGCATCGATCACCACGGATCGGCCGAGGCGCAGGTTGGCCCCGGCAACGTCCATGAGGGTGTCGTATTCGAGTGGCAGCAGGTTCTCGCGATAGTAGTCGTTGGATTCCCGGTCGGTGGGGTCGTGTCCGGTCACCTTCAGGGCGTACTCGACAAACCGTCCGCACACCCGGTCCTTATCCAGGTAAGCGGCATCGTTTTCTCTTGCTGTTTTTTGTGCAACTGTCGTTTTCCCTGAGCCGGCCGGGCCGATAACAATGAATACATGGGGGAGCGTCATCGGCGGGCCTCTGCCACTGCGGACAGGAACTCCTTGGCGGCTTTGGTGACGCGGTTGAAGTCGCCGTCCGGCTGCCACGCTTTGGTCACGTAGCTGCCGACGCCGACGCCTGCGACGCCAGCGGCAAACCATTCGCCTACGTTCTCAAGGGTCACGCCGCCTGCCGGCATGATCGGCAAATGTGCGAGCGGGGCGAGCACGGATTTGGCGTAGGGAATGCCGCCGGCCTCGGCGGGAAAAAGCTTGAGGATGTCGGCACCGGCCTCGGCGGAGTTGACGAGCTCAGTGGGCGTGTAAGCGCCGCTGACCGTAGGTACCTGGTAGCGGTTGGCTGTGCGAATCATTGCCGGGTTCAGTTGGGGGCTGACCAGGAAGTCAGCGCCGGCGCGGATGCACTCGTAGGCCGAGTGCTCGTCCAGTACGGTTCCGGCGCCGACCGCTATTCCGTCAGGCCCGTGCTTCTCTGCGAGCTTTCGGATGACGTCGACGGCCCCCGGGATCGAGAGGGTGATTTCAAGGGCGCGGAAGCCTCCCGCGATAGCGGCTTCGGCAACGCGTTCCGCCAGGTCCGCGTTGTCGAGACGGACGATCAGGACGGCACCTGATTCCTCGATGGTCTGCAGGGTGCGAAGTTTCTTGTACATGCTTGCCTTTCTTGGGCCCCGGCGCGTGCTCACTATGGCCGGGCCCTGTCGAAGTGTTCGTTGACAAACTTTCCCACTATCCATACTGTTATTGCAACCGATCTCAGCAACCGATCTCATACAAGGGGGTATTAAGGTTGACTCACGTACGCACAATCGTTCTGGGTGCTTCGCACTGGCATGTTCCGCTATGCGCGCCGGCCATTGCCGAAGAGCACGAGGTGATAGGGGTCGGTGACGACGACGTATCCCGCGTGCAGGTGCAGGACTTGGCGAAAGGCTGGGGGGCGCCGGTTGAAGCCGACTGGCGGAAGCTGGTTGATCTCCCTGACGTCGGACTCGCATATGTCTTTGGTCCCCATGACGGTATGGCTGAGAAGTGTCTTGCCCTGATCGAGCGCGGTATTCCGTTCGTCGTGGAAAAGCCCTTGGGCACTTCCCTTGACGAGCTTTCCGCCGTGCGTCAAGCCGCTGAGGCAGCGGGCGTGCCTGCCACTGTCCCGCTGGTCCAGCGCGGAGGACCCACAGAGCAATGGCTTGCCAAGGCAGGCAGGCCCGCTTACCAGCGAATGTCATTTATTGCCGGTCCGCCATCCCGGTATCTCGACAACGCCAATCCCTGGATGCTCGATCCGGTCAAGGCTGGCGGGGGTTGCCTCGCCAATCTGGGTCCGCATTTTGTCGACCTGTTCCTCAGGGGCAGTGGCGAAACCGCGGCACATGTGGACTCCCGGCTCTCATCGGCTCTTCACCACCAGGCTGTTGAGGATCATGGCAGCCTCATCATCACGACACCGGAAGGACGCGAAGCCATTGTCGAGGTTGGCTACGCATTCCCCGGCTCGCCGCTTAAGCGCTACTGCAGCTTCACCTCGGTCGGTGAGGCAGGATTCGCCTCCGTTGATTCGGACGGCACAGCTACGTTCACCGCGCTGGACGGCACCACGGAGGTCGACAAGATCAATGTGGACAGCGACCCTCTTTACGATCCGTTCGTGCGGAGCGTCGCACGGACACTGGAAGATGGATTCCGTGGCCTGACTACGCTGGCCCAGCTCGAAAACGTCATGCGCCCCATTTGGCGGGCCTACGACGACCAGCACGGAGGAAGAGAACATGCCTGACTTAAGTATCGACGTCGTCGCAAAAGCTGCCGGTGTCCACCGGTCAACGGTCTCCCGGGCATTCTCACGCCCGGAAGCGGTGAAGAGTGAAACACGCGAGCACATCCTCCGGGTCGCCGAGGGACTCGGCTACACAATGAGTCCACTCGCCCAAGCGCTTCGCCGAAAGACCAGCACCTTCGTCCCGCTGATCGTCCCTGACATCACCAACCCGTTCTTCGCGGAGCTTGCCAAGACGATGACGCAGGCGGCGGACGAGCGCGGCTACCAGCTGCTGCTCTGCGTCACCAACGGGGACTCTGCCAAAACCGACGGCTACTTCACAGCCATGCAGGCCATGTATGCCCCCTTCGGAATCGTCGCACCCTCCACAAAGGTCGATACCGAGGCCATGAAGCGCTTCGATTTCGGCCACAAGGTAGTCGTGATCGACAGAGTGGAAGGGGACGACTCCGTTCCGACCGTCACCGTCGACAGCCGCCGCGGAATCATGCTCGCACTGGACCATCTCCATTCCCTGGGACATACGTCGATCGGGTACGTCTCCGGCATCGCCGGAACTCACACCGCCCAGGACCGGATGGACGCGTATCTGGAGCTGTCCGCTGAAAGCGGCAGCACACCCGTTGTGCTGGACAGCGGGTCGGATCTGGATGCGGGCACGCGTGGGGCGGAGCATTTCCTCGAAATGGAGAATCCGCCAACAGCCATCATTGCCGCCAACGACATGGTGGCCTTTGCGGTCATCTCGGCCCTCGGGAGAAGCGGCGTGCGCGTTCCGGAGGACGTGTCGGTCATCGGCTTCGACGGTCTTGCCCTGGGGGCCCGGTTCAACCCGGCCCTAACGACCATCCGGCAGCCGATCGCCGATATGGGACACATCGCCATCGAACTGGCCGAGAAGCAGAACGCGAACGGCTCCGTGGACCACATCGTCCTCGAACCCGAGCTCCTGGTCCGTGCCTCCACCTCAGGACCTCGCAAATGACCGCGCAAAACACCGCCCGGACAGGAACACTGCGGCGGTTGCCGGGACTCCAGCACACAGACCACGTCGGACTGACGGTTCCAAACCTCGAGGACGGCGTCAGGTTCTTCGTCGAGGTGCTCGGGGCAGAAGAACTTTACCGGTCCGAACGCGGACCTGACACACAGTTCATGCCCACAAACTTCGACGTTCCGGCAGATGCCAAGCTCACGCTCGCCATGCTGCGCCTGCCCCCAAACCTCAACATCGAGCTTTTCGAGTGGAACAGCAGTGAGCGGCGCGAGACGCCACCGCGGCACTGCGACGCCGGTGGGCACCACCTGTGCTTCGTCGTTGACGACGTCGACGAAGCCATCGCCGTGCTACAGGAAACACCTGGGGTAAGGGTGCTCGGCGAACGCAAGGAAGTCGCCGGCGACAGCCCCCGCGTAGCCGGCAACCGCTGGACCTACTTCATCACCCCCTGGGGACTGCTGATGGAAATCGTTGATCGATCCCGCGTCGCAGCCCCGCCCCGGCTGGTCGGTCCTGCGGACTGGACAGCAGCTCCAAACACTTCAGAAAGGACAACGAACAATGCGGCTAGCCGGTCACACACTAGGCACCCCGAACCACACGGTTCCCCAGGCACTTAATCTCTTCCGGAGCTCCGAACTCGATGCGGCCGAAGTTATCTATCAGGATGACTACAAGTGCGGCCTGCCCCTGGGAGACCGTCGTGCCGCAATGGAGGCACTACGAGCGTCCGAAAGCGAAGGCATACCCATCGTGGGCCTGACGCCTTACACCACCGCTATCAACTCACTGAACAACACAGAATGGCACAAAGCAGTCGACGAATTCCGTGGAGCCATAGAGACCGCACATCTGCTCGGCGCCGACCGGGTCCGTGTCTACGCCGGTTCCTGGCACCCCGGAGACTCCGACCACGCGGCACGATGGGTACAACTGCGTAAAGCATTGGAGACCCTCGCACCTGAAGCTGACCAGGCAGGGGTTCGCCTTTGCGTGGAAAACCACTTCGGAACCATGACCCAGACCGCAGCGGACACCGCCGCCCTGGTCCGGGAAATTGCCCAGCCGTCCGTCCGCGTGCTTTATGACCAGGCGAACCTGACATTCACGCACGACGAAAACTACGAAGAGGCCTTCGCTGTTCAAGGAGACCTGATCGGCCACGTCCACGTCAAGGACCTTGTCTTCACGGATCCCAACGCTGCCTTCCGCGCCACTGATACCGCCCGGGTCAACGCTTCCGAGCGCGCCGTCCGTTCCCGTGTCGTGGGAAGCGGCGTCGTTCCATGGTCCCAAATCCTCGCCTCGTTGCTCCGGCACGATTACGACGACGTCTTGAGCATCGAGCTTGAATACCGGTGGCATCCACAAGACCTCCCCGCACCCGAGTACGGATTCCGTGAATCTGCCGCCGTCCTGCGCACGATGCTCACTGAACTGGCCGAAGTAAGGAACGCTCGATGAACACCAACCGTCTCCGCGTCGGAGTTATCGGCGCCGGTAACATCGCCACCATTGCCCAGTTGCCCACCCTCGTACAACGTGACGACGTTGAGTTGGCCGCTCTGGTTTCGCGGCGCGAGGATCCCGGCAGCCTGGTCCGCCGCTGGGGCTTCAACGCCGCCTACAAAACGGTGGAGGACATGCTTGCCTCGCAGGAACTGGATGCAGTCTTCGTGCTGACACCACGCTCGGAGCACGCCCATGCCGTTCAGCTTTGCCTGAGCCGTGACGTCGACGTGTTCTGTGAGAAGCCGTTGGCTCCGGCAACTGATGAGGCAGAACGTCTGGCAGATCTCGCCGACGAGCGGGGACGAATACTGATGGTCGATTTCAACCGCCGGTACGCGCCCGTCTACACGGCCGGTCGGGAAGCTTTTGGCGACAAAGGTGCCACCTTCTGCGTCGCGCAGAAAAACCGTCCTGGATCGGAATACCGTGCGACGTTCGAGAACGCCATCCATATGGTCGATCTCCTTCGTTGGTACTGCGGAGGCGAACCGGAACACGTCACCGCCCACGCCGCCGGTAGCGACCCGTGGGAAGAGGACGGCGTTGCAGCAACCATCCGCTTCAGCACCGGGAACACGGGCGTCCTGATGGCAGCGCGCACAGCAGGAGCCTGGAACGAAAAGCTCGACGCCTACGGTGACGGAAAGAGCGTCGAAGTCAGGGCACCTGAAACGGTCTCCACCACAATCAAGGGCGTCACCACGTCACGTGAACTCAGTGCCGAGGCGTACGGCTGGGCTACTGCAACAGACACTCTCGGATTCTCGGCCGCCGTTCACCATTTCCTGGACCGGGTCGCCGACAGGACGCAGCCGCTTACCTCAGGCCGCGAGGCTGTTTACACCCAACGCCTGCTTGACCAGATCCTCGCTGCTGCCGGCTTGCCCACCGAGGAACAAGCCGGGCGGGAGTGGGCCAGCCACGCAGTAAACGCAAGCTGAACAACCACGCCCCGCCCGCCCGATCTGCACTTCAAGTGCTGTGGAAACGGCGGCCCGGGACGAAACCCACTGAAAACAGGGAGGTGTACAGATAGCTCCACTTCGCCTCCGCCAAACTGGACCGCGAAACGGGGGAGCGGGGCGCATTCCGTTACGCGGCCGGCTCACCGCGCTACTCGGCATCGTTTCGGTTGCTTTCAGCGCCAGGGAAGCCGTTTCGGCGGTATCGCCACTCCTTGATCCAATTAGGGAGGACCTTCCCCTCGACGCGGTGACTACAGGGATCCTTGGGATGCTGCCGACCGCCGGCTTCGCAGCGATGGGCTTCATGGCTCTCCCGCTCGTCCGGCGCATCCAGCTCGAACACCTGCTCCTGGTTGCTATCGTGCTGACAACACTTGGCCAGGTAGGCCGCGCACTGGGATGGACCGTCCTGGCCTTTTTGGCTTTCACCTTGATCGCCATGTTGGGGATCGGGTTGGTCAATGTGGTGATGCCACCCCTGCTGATGAAGTACTTTCCCGACAAAACCGGGGGTCTCTCAGCCCTCCACGTCACTCTTCTCGGCGCCAGCACGGCCGTGGCGGCGCAAGCTGCCATACCTCTGGCCAATCTTTATGGCTGGCGGTTCTCGATCGGCATTTGGGCGGCCTTCAGTGCGATTGCAGCCTTACCGTGGCTGATTGGCCCTGCGGGCAAGGGAACAGGAACTGCCTCCCCAAACACAGCGCCACCGAATGCGCCGTGTTCCCGCAGGAATGCCATCAAGCCCTGGAGATCATCAATCGGCTGGGGCGCGGCACTGATCTTCGCAGGTTGCTCAAGCAATACTTTTGCGGCGCTTACGTGGCTTCCCTCGGTTCTTGTCGACAAAGGAATGAGCCAGGACACCGCTGGATCCATGTTGGCGCTGTACTCCATCCTGGCCCTCCCAGTTGCCCTTATTGTGCCTCTGCTAGTCATACAAATACCTCGGCCGCTACCCATCGCACTCCTTTTCGTTGTCATGTTCGCCGTGGGCTACGTAGGCATCATCTTTGCTCCACCCACCTCTGCCATGGTCTGGGTTGTCGTTGCCGGGCTTGGCCAAGGCGCCTACTCCTTCGTGTTCACGATGATCAACAAACGAGCACGAACCCAAGCCGGCTCGGGGGTCCTGTCTGGATTCGCCCAAGGAGCCGGCTACGCCCTCGCAAGCGTTGGCCCCTTCCTCTTCGGCCTCCTACGTCATTCAGGCGACGGTTGGCTACCCTCCTTCGGCATGCTCGGAGTCTGGCTCCTGGTGCTTACGGTGGGAGCCATAATGCTCAACAGGCCACGAGTGATCGAGGATGAGTTCCCGGCCGACGCTGCACCGGACGGAGCAAGAATGCCTCGAGCGCTGCCCGACTCCCGCAGGTCATAAAGCCAGACCTTCCTTTCGCTGGGGTACGGGAGCGCCCCACACGGAAGCCAAGCACTGCGTGGCACGCCGCCGCTCCAAACCCACTCTTACTGCAACCGATCTTAGGAATCGATCTCGCCCAACACGACCGGCCAACCACCCAACTACCTCGACTAAGGAACTCGAAGATGAAGCTAGTAACTCATGCTCACACTGCAGCAAACCCCCGCTGCACCCACGTCCATCACGGCGAGAACAAATGAGCCTCAAAGATCAGGTTGTTCTGGTAACCGGGTCCAGCGGGGGAATCGGCGATGCGGCTGTCAGCGCGCTCATAGCTGAAGGCGCCATCGTCGTAGGAGCTGACCGTTCTCCTAAAGAGGACCAGAACTTGGAGGCGTTTTACCCCCTCGACATCACCTCGGAACAGCAATGCGCAGCTACCATCCAGGACATCGCATCCAAACACGGCCGCATCGATGTTCTCATCCACGCAGCCGGAGTACTCGGTCCCACCCCCGGCATCATGGAGACAACCACTGAGGAGTTCGACTCCATTCTGAGGATCAACACCTCCGCGACCTTCACGATGGTGCGCGAGACAGCAAAGTCAATGCTTGAAACCGGGACGGCCGGCGCCATCGTTGTCCTATCCTCCGTTGCAGCGAAGGAATCTCGGCTCAACTACCTGCCCTACAACGCGAGCAAGCTCGCAGTCCTGCACATCATGTGGTCATTCGCCGAACTGCTCGGACCCAATGGCATCTCCGTAAACGCCATCGCCCCAGGCCCAGTGAACACTCCCATGTGGGCACAATTCGCCAAAGATTCCGGACCGGACGCAGCCGCCAACCGTGCAAAGCGTGCCGCGCAACTGCCGATGCGCCGATTCGCCGAACCCGACGAAGTCGCCCGCGCCATCCTTTTCCTCGCCGATCCCGACAACCGCTACATCACAGGGGTTTCTCTGGATGTGGCAGGCGGAGCACATCTGGGAATCGGAACATAAACCGCCGGCACGGGGCTTCACACATGCTGCCGCCCCGCGCCGCTACCCCATGGCCCACCCATCCAACATCAACGCTTCAGGGCTGCTCTCATTTCCTGAAAGGCAATTCAGCAATCGGAGACGAGTAGGAAGACCTTGATCCATCAAGGAGACACTTAATGCGACATCACCACACTGCCCTGCACGTAACGGACATGGAACGCAGCGCGCGGTTCTACGTCGATGGACTTGGACTCACCCGTCTGGATGCGTGGACGTCGGGACCATACATCGGCGAACTTTACCGCCGTCCCAACGTCAAGGTCAGAGCCATGCTTCTTACTACTAGCGATGGGGCCTTCCGGCTGGAACTTGCCCATGCCGAGCCTCTGCTGCCCGCCGTCAACCCCTCAGAAGCGCAGCCAGGCACGGCACACCTTGCCTTCACCGATATTGACGTAAAGCAGGTTTACGCCAAGATGACGGCGCTTGGCTACGAAGCGGTGTCCGAACCGGTGGCCCCGACCTCCGGCCCAATTGCAGGCGGATGGCTGGTCTACCTACTCGACCCGGACGGAAACCGGGTAGAGCTCATTCAGGCGCCCGACTGGCAACATGATGAAACGAGCGAAGACGGAATGCCGGTAACAGGTACTCCAACAAGTTAGTGTCAGGTTGGGGTTGTACTCAACCCGGTTTCGAACAACCGGTGATGCGAGCCCCTCCCCAGCAAGTTCTACTGCTGGCTGGCTGGGGAACCAGGGGTCTGTTCAAGCCCGTGCCCGCTTGACCTTTGGGGGCAGATACCGCGGCAGAACCCTGAAAGGCAGGTCTTGACGTGGCGTTGCCCTTGGCCTTTGCCCTTGCGGGCCGGCGCAGGTCAGCGTCCAGCGGCGCAGGGCGGACAACTATTCCGGGGTTTAGCCGGAGATTTGGCGTCCGAAACGGCCAAAATCAGTGCGGAGTACAGCCATGTTCTCGGAGACGAAGTTCCGGAGTCCGGGCACAGCGTCAAGCGCCTCTGGCCCTGCTCCGGCCGTGATGATCTCACCTGTGCCGGTGAGCCAGGTCATGGATCTGACGTTGTCGGCTGTGCGGCCGTAGGAGAGCCCGTGGGGGCCGCAGGCGTTGTTGCCGATCATGCCTCCGATGGTGCAGCGCGTTGCCGTCGAAGGGTCCGGGCCGAACCGCATCCCGTAGGGAGCAGCTGCTTTTTGCAGGTCCGAGAGAATGACACCGGGTTCGACGACGGCACTCCGGCTGGCAGGGTCGATGGAGATGATCCGGCTCATGAAGCGGGAAAAGTCGATGATCATGCCGGGGCCAATGGCGTTTCGGGCGCACGAGGTGCCTCCGCCGCGTGCGGTGATGGGAATTCCGTGGTTCTGCGCAACGGTGACCGCGGTGATGGCGTCGTCCCGGTGCCGGGGCATGATGACGATTTCCGGTGTTACCCGGTAGTTTGAAGCGTCGCTGGAGTGCAGGGCACGGGCCAGGCTGGAGCTGTCAACGATGCCTTCCAGAGAGCAACGCAGCTCCTTCAGGGCGGCGTCCAGCCCCGGGAAGGGTTCTGCGTGCGCGGCCGGCCTCATGTGGTACTCCTTGATGATCCTGCCTGGTCCAGGTGGCATTTGTGGGTGCCGCTGGTCTGGACGCAGCAGGTTCTGCCTGTACGGATCTGCTCAGTCTGTCCGGCGCCGGGAGTCTGCCATGGTTTTGCTTCCAGCAGACCCCCGAGTGGGCAGGTGCAGAGGTTCTAGCTGGCGTAGGGATCGGCGATGCCGATGTACTGGGTGGTGGTGTACTCTGCGATGCCTTCGGACCCGCCTTCGCGGCCGAGGCCGGACTGCTTGATGCCGCCGAAGGGTGCGGCGGCGTTGGAGATGACGCCAGCGTTGAAGCCGACCATGCCGAATTCAATCTGTTCGGCCACCCGCAGCAGCCGGTTGAAGTCCCGGCTGTAAAGGTAGGAGGCGAGGCCGTATTCGCTGGCGTTCGCCAGCCGGATCGCGTCTTCCTCCGTGGCGAACGTGGTCACCGGGGCGACGGGGCCGAAGATTTCCTGGCCCAGGATCGCTGCGTCGTTGGGAACGCCCCCGAGAACGGTGGGCTGGTAGAAGTACCCGGGCCCGTCCACGGGGGCACCGCCGGTGATGGCGGTGGCTCCTGCGTCGAGGGCGGCACTGACCAGCGCGTGCACGTCGTCGCGGGCGCCGGCGTCGATGAGCGGACCGACTTGGGTGGCGGGGTCGGTACCGCGTCCGGTGGCCAGGGCGCCCATCGCGGCGGCAAACTTCCGGGTAAATTCCTGTGCGACGGATTCCTGGACCAGGAACCGGTTCGCGGCGGTGCAGGCCTCGCCCATGTTCCGCATCTTGGCGGCCATGGCCCCTTCGACGGCCGCATCGAGGTCGGCGTCTTCGAACACGACGAACGGTGCGTTCCCGCCAAGTTCCATGGAGGTGCGCAGCACGTTCTGCGCGGCGTCGGCCATCAGCCGCTTGCCCACCGGGGTGGAACCGGTGAAGGAGACCTTGCGGAGTCGGGAGTCCTTCAGCAGCGGGCCGGAGATCTCCGAGGCCGAGGATGAGGACACCACGTTCAGGACACCGGCGGGAAGGCCGGCGTCGAGCATGGTCTGCGCGAACAGCTGCGCCGTGAGCGGGGTGAGCTTGGCCGGTTTGAGAACCATGGTGCAGCCGGCGGCAACGGCCGGTGCGACCTTGCGGGTGGCCATGGCCAGCGGGAAGTTCCACGGCGTGATCAGCAGACAGGGCCCGACGGGCTTGTGCTGGACCAGAATTTTGTTCTTGCCCTCCGGGCTGGTGAGGTAACGGCCATAGTCGCGCACCGTTTCTTCGGAGAACCAGCGCAGGAACTCGGCGCCGTAGGTGACTTCGCCGCGGGCTTCGGCCAGCGGCTTGCCCATTTCCAGGGTCATCAGCAGGGCGAAGTCCTCGGCCCGTTCGGTGACCAGGTCAAAAGCTCGGCGCAGGATTTCGGCCCGTTCCCGCGGCGCGGTCCGCGCCCAGGACGCCTGGACTGCATCGGCGGCGTCCAAAGCGGCGACGGCGTCGTCGCTCGTGGCCGAGGCGAGGGTGGCGAGCACCTGCCCGGTGGCGGGATCATGCACGTCGAACGTGCCGCCGTCGGACGCATCCCGCCACTGACCGCCAATCAACAGGCCTGTGGGAACCAAGTCCAGCAATTCCATTTCCTTCAATGCGGGGACAGTCATCTTCTACTACTTCCGTTCATAAGACTGGGGCTGGCGGTGCTCATGTCTGTGCCTAGTACGCCCTGACACGTTGTTCGACTACGAGGTGGATGAGCGCGAAGATCTGGTCTTCATTGATGGCTTTGAGCGCTGCTTCGACGGCGGCGGGGACATCGGCGTCCTGCTCTACTTTGATGCCGAAGCCGCCGAAGGCCTGGACCATGAGCGCGAATTCCGGGTTTTTTAGCTGGGTGCCGGAGACCCGTTCGGGGTAGTGGCGTTCCTGGTGGGTGCGGATGGTGCCGTATTCCTGGTTGTCCATGACGATGACCAGGGGAGTGGCGCCGTACTGGGCGGCGGTGGCGAGTTCCTGGCCGTTCATGAGGAATTCGCCGTCCCCTGCGATGGTGACGATGCGCCGGCCGGGGTATTCCAGAGACGCGGCGATGGCGGAGGGAACAGAGTAGCCCATGGAGCCGTTGCGGGCGCTGATCATGGATGCGTAGCGCTGGGTGGGGAAGTAGCGGTGCGCCCAGTTGGTGTGTTCGCCGGCCCCGAGGGTGATCATGGCGTCGGCAGGCAGGGTGGGCACGAGGTTGGCCATCAGGGTGTCCATGCGTGCCGGACCGGAGGTTGGTGCGGCTGGGGGGAGGGCTGCGAAGGTTTCCTGTTCGCCGCGCATCCGTGCCGTCCAAGCTTTCCATTCGTCCTTGACCGGGAGTTCAATCTTGGCAAGGTCGCGGATGAACACGTCGGGTTTGGCGACGATCTGGTAGGAAACCGGTCCCGAGCGGCCGCGGAGGGAGGGGTCGATGGTGACGAGGAAGTTTTTCTTGGACCAGTCCTGGCGGCAGAGAAATCCGTCGGTGATCACGTCGCCCGGGACAGTGCCGACAAAGATCAGCAGGTCCGTTTCTTCGAGCAGGTCATAGGTCGGACGGGGGCGGCCGTAGCCGATGGGCCCGACGTAGGACGGGGAGTCGAAGGGGACGGTGCCCTGGGTCCGCCATTCGGCCGCGGCGGGGATGTGGTGCTTTTCCAGCCACGCGGTGAATTGGTCGGCGCCTTCCTGTGTCCAGTCGTTGCCGCCGGTGACGAAGAGCGGTTTGCTGGAGCTGGCGAGGGCGGTGGCGAGGGCATCGGAGTCCACCGTGGTCATCCCTCCGGCGGCTACCGGGATGGGCGGGTGGAGTTCGGCGGGGATCTGCTGGCGTATGACGTCTTCGGGCAACCCGATGACAACGGGGCCGGGCCGTCCGTTCATAGCCGCGAAGAGGGCTTCTGCGACGATTTCGGAGGCCCGTTCGGCGTGGTCGAGGACCATGACGCGCTTGGCGCCGGTGTCGAACCAGGCCTTGATGTCGAATTCCTGGAAGGCTTCGCGGTCCCGGTGCGCGAAGGGGATCAGGCCTACGAACAGCACCAAGGGGGTCGAATCCTGCCATGCGGTGTGCAGGCCGACGTGGGCGTTTGCTGCACCCGGGCCGCGGGTGACCATCGCGATGCCCGGCATCTGGTTCATTTTGCCGTCGGCTTCAGCCATGTACGTGGCGCCGCCCTCATGGCGGCACACAATGGTCTCGATATTCGAGCCATGAAGCCCGTCCAAAACGTCGAGGAAACTCTCACCCGGAACCACGTGGGCGCGTTTGATCCCGTGGGCGACGAGCGTGTCGACGATGACATGCCCGGCGGACTTTGTCGCGGCCGCCCGGACGTCCGCTGAGCTTCCGGACTGGTCGGCAATGGTCTGTGTCATTTGCTGTGAACCTTTGATTCTCGGTCGTGATGATAGGTCGGTGTGGTGTCCGCGGCTTCCATGCCGGTGAGACCGTAGGCTTCCCGGGCCTGCTTGCCTGTGATGAATTCGATGAAGGCCTGCGGCTCACGGCGGGCTGCTGCCGCTTCGCCAAGGACGGCGGAGAACTCGGTAATTTGCTGGACCTCATCCGGAAGGGGGCCGATGATTTTTGCTCCGGGGACGCAGCGGTGCTCACTCATCAGCTGAACGGCGATGTCGGCCCTTCCATCGATGACCGCGGCGGCGGCGAATCCGGACTCGATGACGGTGGCCCGGGTATTCACCTGCCCGGCTATGCCCAGCCGTTCGAGCAGCCCGGCGAAGTAAAGGCCGCTTGCGCCGGCCCGAGAGTAGGCAACTGACCGGGCTGCGGTCAGTGTCGTGATGAGGCTTTCGACCGTGGTGATGTCCACATGGACGTCCCCGGCCGTAGCGATTCCGACCCGGACCCTGGCGACGGGGGTGCAGGTGGACAGGTCAACGATCCCGGCCTGCCCCAGAGCCGGCAGCTGGTGCGTTACGCCGATGACGACGTCGGGTCGGGCGCCTGCGGCGATACGTTCCAGGAGCGCATTTGTGGGTTCGTACACTGCTTCAACGGCGATGCCGGTTCTCTGGGTGAAAGCGTCGCAGAGGCCTTCGGCTAGAGCCTTCTTAACCGCAATGGTGCTGAAAAGAGAGACGGGCTGAGTGGCTGGTGTCACCATGTGAAGTCCATTCCGTTTTTTGAGGCCCTGAAAAATGAGAGCGTCGGCGCGCCCACATCAGCTGCTGCGGTGATGTGAGCTCCAGACTCCCTGGTCGTCGCTGCGGAAATAAATTCTTCCCAGTCGGCCATCCGCGGATCCACCTGAGGCGGCCGGTTTATAGCAGTCATGAGTGTTGCTCCAAGCTTCGTCGATTGGGGGGTAGCGATTACCCTGCGTCCTGAACCGGTGGGACGCGCCGTCCGTCACCATATAATCCGATTGGTTCGTACATCTAAAATACTATCTGAGTCAAAAGCGGTCAAAGATCAGCCCATTTCTCGGCCGCCCTTGCCAAGATTGTATTTTGATTGTACTTTTGGTAGCGGAAGGGAGCGAGTAATGAAGCTTGCAATCATTGGATGCGGGGAAGTGGGACGGCTTTATGCCGCAGCCGCTGCCCCGCACTTCGAACTGGTCCTGTGTGACGCCTACCCATCGGCGGCCGCGCAGGAGCTGGCAGAACACCTGGGGGTGGAACTGAAAAGCTCCATCGGACCCTGGCTCGCTGACATGGATCGTGTATGGGCCTGTGTCACCGGGGATGTTGCAGTCTCCGTTGCTGAACAGGCTTCTGCCCACGCCGGTCCAGGGGCGCTCTACGCTGATCTGAGCACCGCCAACTCCGCCGACAAGCGAAAAGCAGCCGAGCTGTTGGAGGCAAAGTCAGCCGGATATGTGGACGTTGCCATCATGGGCGCCGTCGGACTGACCGGGGTGAGAACGAATCTGCTCGCCGCAGGCCCGGACGCCGCTTCCGCAGTCAAGGACTTCGGGAAACTGGGGGCGCCGACAAGGGCCCTGGATAACGCCGCTGCCGGCGACGCCATCGCGCTCAAGCTGCTGAGGACAGTCCTGACCAAGGGGCTCGAGGCACTGGGCGTCGAGGCGCTGATCGCGGCCGAGAGCCAAGGGGTGCGTGCAGAGCTCTACCGGGTGCTGGAGGACATCGACACCGAGGGGTTCACGAACTTCCTGAATGCCGTTGTACGCACCCATGTCCTCCACGCCGAGCGCCGGTTCCATGAAGTTGACCGGGCCATCGCGCAGCTGGACGAAGCGGGACTGCCCTCATCCGTGCTCGCCGGAACGCGTGAGCGCTATGAACAGACAGTCGAGGCGCTGCAGGACTCAACTCCTGCGCCGGGCACAGCAGAAAACATCGACTCGGCAGTCTCCTGGCTGCTCGAATCCTCACAAGCTACCAAGGCCACCGCCTAAGGCAGCACCAAGTTCGCGCCCTGCCGGGTGCGAGAGAAGTAAGGAAGAACAATGGATCTAGGTATCAAAGACAAGGTCGCCCTCGTACTGGGTGCCGGCGGGGGCCTGGGCGGCGCTATTGCCCGTTCCCTGGCCGCTGAAGGTGTCAAGGTAGCTGTCGCTGACATCGAATCAAAATATGCGGACGTCACTACGGCGGCTATTAACGCCGCCGGCGGCACCGCCAAGTCCTTCGCGTGGGATCTTGCTGACGTCAGCGCGATCGATAAGAAGGTCGCGGAGATCGAGGCGGAGCTGGGCCCGATCGACATTCTGGTCAACAACACCGGCGGCCCGCCCCCCACGCTGGTCCACGGTCAGCCCACCGAGACCTGGAACTCCTATTTCCAGTCCATGGTCCTTCCGGTCATCGCCCTGACCGACCGTGTGCTCCCGGGCATGAAGGAACGCGGCTGGGGCCGCGTCATCACCAGCACCAGCTCCGGAGTCATCGCCCCGATCGCGAACCTGGGACTGTCCAACTCCCTCCGTTCAACCCTCGTTGGCTGGTCCAAGACCCTGGCCCGGGAAGTTGGCCCGTTCGGTATCACCTCCAACATCGTCCTCCCGGGCCGTATCGCAACCGGACGCATCACCTCCCTTGACGAGGCAAAGGCCAAGCGCGAAAACCGCCCAGTCGCCGATGTCACGGCCGAAAGCACCGCCTCCATCCCCGTCCAGCGCTACGGCAACCCGGACGAATACGGCCAGACCGTCACGTTCCTCTCCGGAACCGGCGCCTCCTACATCACCGGTTCGGTCGTCCGGATCGATGGCGGCCTGATCCCCAGCGTCTAACCGGGACCGTCCCGGTCCTTTCACCTGGTGGCCGGCACCCGCCGGCCACCACCCGAGAAGGAAAGCCACACCATGAAACTCAACCGCACGGAAAAGGGCGTCTACGCGATCGCCCCGACGCCTTTCCTGGACAACGGAGAGATCGATTTCCCCTCCATTGACCGGCTCGTCGATTTTTACAAAGACGCCGGCGTTAACGGAATCACCGTCCTCGGAGCCCTGGGTGAAGCACCCAAACTCACCACCGAGGAAGCAGAAGCCGTCGCCGAACGCTTCATCAGCCGCTCGGACCTTCCTGTCATCGTTGGTGTTTCCGCACCCGGTTACGCCGCCATGGGAACACTGTCCGCGAAGGTGATGTCCCTCGGCGCCGCCGGCGTCATGATCGCCCCGCCGCCTTCGCTGCGCACCGACGATCAGATTGTGAACTATTACCGCGGGGCCGCTGAAGCCATCGGCAAGGACACCCCGTTTGTCATCCAGGACTTCCCCCTGACCTTCTCGGTCATCATGGCAACGGACGTCATCCGCAGGATCGCCGTGGAGAACGAAAACGCCGTCATGCTCAAGCACGAGGACTGGCCCGGACTGGAAAAGATCAGCCAGCTCCGTGCGCTGGAAGGGGGCGGCAATATTCCACACTTGTCCATCCTTTGCGGTTTCGGCGGGGCCTTCCTGGACTTCGAAGTCGAACGCGGTGCAAACGGTGCCATGACCGGATACTGCTTCCCCGAAATGCTTGTTGACGTGGTCCGCATGTCAGCAGAAGGCGACCGCGACCAGGCCCACGACCTCTTCGACGCCCATCTCCCGCTGATCCGCTACGAACAGCAGCCCGGCGCCGCCGGCCTGGCAGTGCGCAAATACATCCTGATGAGGCGCGGCGTTCTGACCTCCGACGCCCAGCGCAGCCCCGGCGCGAAACTGACCGAAACGGCCAAATCCGAAGTCGAATACCTCCTTACCCGGGTAGCAAGGCACGACCCCCGCGCCAAACTCGACGCCTGAACCCGAATAATGAAGCCCTGAAGCGCCGGTGTGAAACACGACCACCGGCGCTTCAGGCTGTCCAGGCTTATCCCTCGGCATAGCCTTGACGGATATTAGAGTGGAAGTAGCTTTCCGTGGATGCTATTTCTATCCAGGCACGGCGCGCTGGGCGCTGATGACACTTCCTAATAAAAGGGGCGAAGTATGGCTCAGCCGAGCACGAAGGTCTATGACGTGATCCGGAGCCGGATCATGTCCGGCACCTATGCGCCGGGACAGCATCTGGTCGAGACCGAGATCAGCCAGGAACTCAATGTCAGCCGGTCTCCGGTGCGGATGGCGCTCAAGCGCCTGACCCAGGAGAGCCTGGTAACCACCGAGTCCAACCGGGGCTCATTCGTAGCACAATGGACCCGCAGTGACATCAACGAAGTTTTTGATCTCCGGCAAATGCTGGAATCCCGGGCAGCGTCTCTTGCTGCCCAATCAGCCACACCAGAGGAAATCGCCCGGCTGCAGACCCTCGTGGATGAAATGAGGGAACTGGCGCAACGCCGGGCCGAGGGCTACCGTGACGACCTCCATCACAACAACCAAGCCTTTCACCTGCTCATTGTCTCCGCCGCCAGGTCACCGCGGCTGTTTCAGTTCGTCAGAACCCTCACCGATACATCCCTAACCCTGGGCACCTACTTCTACTACTCGGACGCAGACATCGACCGCAGCGTCCACTTCCATCAGGACCTTGCAAACGCCATCGCCAGCCGAAATTCGGCTGCCGCCGAAGCCCTGATGGCCGCCCACCTCTGCCTGGCCCATACAGCCTTCGAAACACGCCGCTTCGGCACTGATCAACAGAGTGCCTAACCCTGCCTGAACCGGCAGTAGATCGCCTCCGGTGATCCTCGCTGCACCTCCCACCAGCGGTGTCCTGGCCGACCGAACCCACGCAAGCCTTCAAGCTAACGCAGCACCCCGGCGGGCCCGGCGGGACCCATGAGGACAGCCCTGCTTCGTCCAGTTGCGATCAACGCCTCGATGGGGCCAGTGCGTCGAGCCAGAGCCCCTTGGCCAGGGCTGTCCTCAGCATTTTGAGCCCGACCGCATCACCGCACCAGCCGGAAAGAGGCGGGGGACAACGGGGCCCCTGACATCCATTCCACGGGCCGCCGCAGCGGTCCGTGAGCGACTCTGAAGTAGCAGAATTCATCGGTGGAAAAGCGCTGCGTACCGTCATCACTTCGTGCCCGTGGGACGGGCTCAGTGCCGAGGCCGACACGTTGGTTGCGACCAGTCCCAACCGAAGCTCGGTCCTGAAACCACGCGCCCCCACTCCGCCACGTAGCTCCTGCGCTGTTGCCCGGACCTGGGGGCCCTACAGGCTTCAAACCATTGCCGCCGGCCGTAGCGGTCGGCGGTCCTCCAGAGGGCGGAGGAGTTGGGCATCGCGTCTTCAACCACCCGGTTTTGAGCACCCGCCCGTGGAGGCGGACCTCCACCCAGGTGTTGATTAGCAGGCTCCACTCGGTGTGTTTGCGGGTGCTGCTCCATCCGGTGTCATGGCCGGGTTTTCCTGGTCCTGGGCAGGAAAGTGTCGGCGGCACACTCGCGCCGCTGTCGTTCCTGACGGTCGTTTTAGACTCGCATCGTCCAGCCTGTTGCGCTTAGCGTCCGCGGGTGAGGGCGGCGTATGAGGTGCGGATGTGGCCTTCCATCAGGGCACGGGCGCGGTGTTCGTCGCGCTGGGTGACGCCGTCCACGATGAGGCGGTGGTCCTGAAGGCTTCGGCGGAGTTCATCGGGTGTGTAGTACTGGAAGGAACCCGACATCAGGGGGCGAGGGCGAGGTCCTTGGCGATATTGAACAGCCGGGGTGATGCTGCTGATTCGAGGATAAGCAGGTGGACTTCGTGGTTAAGTTCCGCGATTTCGGGCCGGTATCCGTCCACCTGCTTCTCGGCGAGTGTGTCCATGCGGTCACACAGCCGGTTCAGTTCCTCAAGCTGGGAATCTGACCGGCTGTGTGCCGCACGGCCGGCGGCGTGGGATTCAAGGAGAGCCCGGAGGGAAATCACCTCCGCCGCGTCGACAGTGGTCCACTCCGCGACGAAGACGCCCCAGCGGGGGGAGACCACGACGACTCCTTCATCTGCGAGTTCCCACAGGACAGTCCGGATCGGGGTGCGGCTCAGAGCGTACTCGGCCCACAGCCCGCGCCCGGTGAGGTGGCTGCCGGGAGGGATCTCCTGTGGTGATTTTGGCACGCAGATCCTCCAAGACGTCCTGACGCTGCGTGTCCATCACCCTCCCCGGATTTGTCATGATCTCAGCGGACCACAATGCTTCCTGTCCGACAGCCTAGTCTCACGGCCGGGTCAGTCCGAGCAGGTCCAGGGTGGTGGCGCCTTCCCGGATGCGTGCCCGCATGTCTTCCTCCTTGAGCTCGCGGTGCTCGGCCGAGGCGAGGGCGGTGTCGATATCTGTAGCGGCTACCCGGACGAGCCCGTCGGCATCGCCGACGAGGATGTCACCGGGCTGGATCAGTACGCCGCCGACGGAGACGGGGACGTTGATCCGGCCTTTCTGGACTTTAGTGGTCTTGCGGATGCATACCCCGCGGGTGAAGACGGGGAAGCCGGAGGCGATGATTTCCTGGCTGTCGCGCACGGCGCCGTCGATGACCAGCCCTGCCAGTCCGCGTTCCTGGGCGGCGAGGGTCAGGACGTCTCCCCAGGGGCCGGCCTGGGTGTAGCCCTTGGCGTCGACGACGAGGATGTCGCCTTCACCGGCTTCCAGAAGCGCGAGGTGGATGAACCAGTTATCGGCCGGTTCCAGGTCCACGGTCACGACACGGCCGGCAATGCGCGACGTCGGGTCCAGGGGCTTGATGGCGGGGTCGAGCGCGTCGCGCTGGCCGTTGGCCTCGTAGACGGTGGCTGCTCCGAGCACGGCCAGACGGCTGAAGCGCTGGTCGGTTGTTTCTGCGATGGTCATTTTGAGTTATCTCCTGCGGTGATGAGCTCTGCCTCGGCGTCAGCCTTTTCTTCAGCGAAGCGGGCGGTGGCTTCTGCCTGGCGGACAAATTTCAGTCCGACGACCATTGCGGCCGCGATGAGGCAGGTGCCGCTTACGAGGGCCAGTCCCCAGTTGTTGTTGCCGGTGGAGTCCTTCAAGGCACCGAAGGCGAACGGGCCGACGAAGCCGCCGAGGTTGGCCACTGAGTTGATGGCCGCCAGCCCGACGGCTGCCGACTGTCCGGTGAGGAACAGCGAAGGCAGGGACCAGAACGGCCCGTAGGTGGCGTAAACGGCGACGGTGATGACCGTCAGCAGGACGATGGAGAGCATGAGGTTGTTCACGGCGAAGGGCATCAGCGCAAGCCCGACGCCGGCTGCGATCAGTGGGATGCCCACATGCCAGCGCCGTTCGCGCTTCTTGTCCGAGTGGCGGGCCCAGTAGACCATGACAATCGCGGCGATCCCGTAGGGGACGGCATTGATGTATCCCACGGCGGTGTTGCTGAGCTGGCTCGATGCCGCAGCGATGATCTGCGGCGTGAAAAACGCCAGGACGTAGACAGCCACGGACTTGCTGTAGTAAATCAGCGACAGGGCCAGGACACGGCCGCCGGCGAGGCTGCGCCAGAAGGAGACCTTGCCGTGGCGTTCGATCTTAGCCGCCTGTTCGGCCTGCAAAGTGGTTTCCAACCAGGTCTTTTCCTCGGCGGTCAGCCACTTGGCCTTGGCAGGGGAATCAACGAGGACGAAGAGAGTCACCACGGCCAGGATCAGGGCCGGCCCGCCTTCAAGAATGAAGACCCAGCGCCAGCTGTCCATTCCCAGCCATTGGACGTTGTCCAGGATGAGGCCGGACAAGGGTGCGGCGATGACGGTCGCCAGCGGCAGGGCGACCATGAAGAGCGCAACGACGCGGGCACGTTCACGTTCCGGGAACCAGAACGACAGGTACAGGATCACGCAGGGGAAGAAGCCCGCTTCGGCGATGCCGAGAAGAGTCCGTGCAATGGCCAGCTGGGTGAAGTCCTGGACGAAGCCGCTGGCGATTGCGACGATGCCCCACGAAACCAGGATGCGGGCGATCCAGCGGCGGGCGCCGACTTTGCGCATGAGGATGTTGCTGGGTACTTCAAACAGGAAGTATCCGATGGAGAAGAGCCCTGCTGCGAGTCCGAACTGGGCGGTGGTGATGCCGAGGTCAGCGTTCATTTCCTTGGCGACAAAACCGACGTTGGCCCGGTCGATGAAAGCGATGATGTACAGGATGACGAGCAGGGGCAAGATGCGGAATTTGATCTTGCGGACGGTTGCGTCTCCGACGCGTGGGCGGGTTGCGGCGGCGCTCATGCCGACACCTCCTGGGGGGTAGTGGCAGAAGTGGCTTGGAGTGCCAGCGTGTCCAGCCAGTCGAGGGAAGCCTCAAAGGTAGGGCCGTCCGGTCCGCCGGTGCTGGCACGGTTCTGGGCGGTTGCGGCGTACTTTCCCGCGACATGTCCGGTCAGTTCCGAGGGGTAGCCGGCACGGTCCAGCTGCGCTGCGGCCTCGAGGACTTCGGCGTGGCGGCGGACCGCGTGCACCGGATGGGTTGCGACCATGCTCTTGAGCAGATCCGTAAACGGGGCCTGGTCCACATCGCCGAGCACGGCGTAGAGCTGGTCCAGAACACCGTATGCCCGTGCGGCCGGGAGCGCCTCAATGGCTAGGGCCTCAAGGCCCTTCATGATCACCGAGCGGAGCAGCTTCACCGTCACAGCATCCCCAGGCGCGCTGTCCGGAAGGAAACGGACTGGAGCACCGGCAGCACGGAGCAGTCCTTCGACGACGTTGTTGGGTGTGCCCGCGTAAAGAAGGGGCGTGCGAGCCCCGCTGAGGGCGACAGCTCCGGTGATCGCGATGTCGATGTAGCCGATGCCTGCAGCATCGGCCCGGGCAGCGGATTCCCGCTTGGCCTGGGCTGCGGCCGTCGTCATATCCACGATTGTCGCACCCGGGTTCAGGTGCCGCACCAGTGAATCGGTCACGAGGGGCAGGACAGAGCCCGGAACGCAGACCAGGACAAGATCCTGATCAGCAATCCATTCCGAGATCTCAGGCCGGATAGCCGTCCCGGAGCTTTGGGACCAGCTCACAGCCGCAGCAGGGGGCTGCGGGTCCGAGAGCGAAACAGTGTGGGCGCTGTTGGCGGTGAGCGCCTCAGCCCAGCACAGGCCAACCTGGCCAGAACCAATAATTGTGGTTTTCAAAGACAGACTCCTTTGTCGCAGTGTCTGTGATCCAGAATACAACTTAAGTACAATTTGGCAAGAGCCGGGCATAAATTGGCGTATATGGCAGTGAACTGTACGCTGGTTGTACCCGGCGGATGCTGCAGGCCACCTCTGAAGTGACGCGAACTAAGTCCTCAGCGATGCCGCAAGAAGGAGATTTCAGCCATGACGTACAAGCAACATTGCCTAGCCATATTCCCGGAGGCGGCCATCCTGGGCACCGCGAAAGTAAGGGGCAACTGAGTATGGGAGGCCGCTTCCTCGTAACGACAGCCATCCCAGAACCCGGCCTTCAACTCCTCAGCAACGCAGGCCAAGTAACCGTCTTGCCCGAACGCCCGGATCACAGGAAACTTTCCTCACTATGCGCCTCAGGTAAGTTCGACGTCGTTCTCACACAGTTGAGCGACGTACTCGATGCACCACTTTTGGCTGGAGCCAGGGTCCAAGGTGTATCCAATTTTGCTGTTGGGTACAACAACGTTGACATCGAGGCCGCCACGCGCCATGGAATCATCGTTGCCAATACACCCGGTGTGCTAACGGACGCAACGGCAGACGTCGCGATGCTGCTGATTCTCGGCACCGCCCGCCGTGTCACGGAGGCAGACCGATTCGTCCGCGAGGGCCGCTTCCACGGCTGGGAGCCCGAGCTCTTACTGGGTCGCGACGTCTCCGGAAGCGTCCTGGGACTGGCCGGTTTCGGCAGGATTGCCCGCGCTACCGCCAAGCGGGCCCTCGGTTTCGGTATGCAGGTGACGTTCTCTCCCCGACCTCCGGGCGAACGTCTCGTCAGCGATGAGGAACTCGGCGAATTCGCGGGCAAAGTGCGCCAGGTGCCATGGAGTGAGCTCGTGCAGCGCAGCGACTTCCTGTCTCTGCATGTACCGCTGTCAGAACAGACAATGCATCTGGTCGATGCCGGTGTACTGCGCCAGATGAAACAGGACGCAATCCTGATCAACACCGCCCGAGGGCCGGTCGTAGATGAGGCCGCGCTCGTGCATGCGCTGCGGGAGGGCGTCATCGCGGGGGCAGGCTTGGATGTATTCGAGAACGAACCGCGGCTGGCCTCAGGCCTAGCGGAATTGACCAACACTGTCTTGCTGCCTCACCTCGGCAGCGCTACCGTACCGGTCCGTGCAGAGATGGCACGGCTGAGCGCTCTTAACGCGATCGCCATTGCCGAAGGCCGCATGCCACCGCACCCCGTCAATCCCGAGGCTTTGTCATGACCACCCTTGTGGCCCCCGACAGCTTCAAAAAAACCTACTCTGCGCTGCAGATCGCAGAGGCTATCAGCTGAGGCTTTAGGGCGGCGTCTCCAGTCGCGGTCGAGCTATTTCGAGGCAGATTTGGTGTCGGGCGCGACGCCGTTCTGCATGCTGTCGGCTTCGAAGGAAACTGGAGAGCGCAGATGCCGTCACAGTAGTGAAGGGAGACCGACCCGCAGGCAGCGGAACAACCCGCTCTACCAGGTGGGGGCACGGGACTACAGCGCTGCTGACGGAAGATTCCTCTCGCCCGACCCAGCCGGCATCCCAGGCCTCGGATACACCTACACTGCAGGCAACCCCATGGCTGGCATCGATCCCACGGGTCTGAGCGAACAGGACTGGCGCGAAATCGTCAACCAAATATCGAACGGCGTAGCAATGGTCGCCGGTGGAGTTGCCCTGGTCTGCACCGTCGCCGTGGTCTGCGCCCCCCCTTGCCCCCGCCGCGGGCGTTGTCTCCCTTGCAGCATCAGGAGTAGCTATCCTCACGCGACGTGGACATCGGATGGTGCCCCCGGGGGAAGCATTTCCTCGAAAGCGACGCCGATGCTGCGGACTTCTGTGATGGTCATTGATGCAGCGGCGGCGATGGTACGCGGGGGAACGCCGTCCCAGATCGCTTCGGCTATTTGTTCATTTCTTCGGACGGTGGTGGCCCTGATGGCGGCAAGGGCCTGGGAGAGTACCTGGCGGTTCGATTGCAGGGCCTTTTCGATGTTGTCTTTGGTTCCTTCTTCGGGCGCTGCAGTTCTGGCTGATTTTCCCCGGTATTGGTAGCCGCCGCGGGGACTTGTGGGAGGAACGGGGAGGCTTGGTGTCCCTTCCCGGGCAGCTGGCGGGTGCAGTCTCATGCTGGCCGCGCAGGAATGGGTGCTTGTCGTTCGGGCTGGAGCGCGGAGGTTGTCATGCGGTAGCTGAGGTGACCCTCGAGTTCCCGGGGTTCGACCCATACCTCGTATCCTTCTGCCGCTTCAAACAAGGTCCGGTTGTGGAATTCGTCTGCGGCAAGCCATAGGCAGGATGAGTCGGGCATGGCATCATCGACGAACCCTGATCGGTGGACCTCGTGGTTTTTCCGGATCTCTACGAATGCCCCTATGAGTTGGCTCCAGTTGTCATGGCGGTAGGCAGTCATACTTCTCTCTTTGTTGTCGGCTGGCGTGCCCAAGGGGCGTTGTCACCGCGTGCACGCCAGCGGAGTATTTCAGGCGTCCCGGAGCGGTTCGTGGGCCCGGTCGGTGACGGTGCTGACGGCCAGGAGGGTACCGAGTGCGGTAGCGACCGCGTAGAACGCCGGCATGTAGACGTTCCCGGTGGTGTTGATCAGCCAGGTCAGCAGCAGGGGAGCGGTGCCGCCGAAGATGGCGGTGGAGATGTTGTAGCCGAGCCCGTAGGCGGAGTAGCGGACCCTGGTGGGGAAGAGTTCGATGATCATCACGTGCATGACCCCGGTGTGTCCGGCGAAGATGATAGCCATGATCGTCGCGCCCAGGATGGCGAGGGGAAGGGAACCTGTGGCGATGAGGGCATAGCAGGGGATACCCGCAATGGCCATGCCGACGGAGGCTCCGATGAGGACCTTCTTACGTCCGATCCGGTCCGAGAGGCGTCCTGCGAACGGGATTGCGATGCAGATGGCGACCAGGCTTGTTCCCGTGACGAGGAGGCCCTGGGCTACGGGGAACTTCAGCGAGCTGGCCATGAAAGCGGGCATGTAGCTGAAGAGTACATAGTAGCCTGCGCCGTTCATCAGGGGGATGAAGAGGGCTAGCAGCATGGCGCGGCGGTGCTCGGCGGAGGAGAAGGCTTCCTTGAGGGGGTTGTTGGAGAGCCCGCCTTCTTCCTTCAGCTTGACGAAGTTGGGGGTGTCTTTGATGGCCTTGCGGATGTACCAGCCGATGACGCCCATGGGGATGGCGAGCAGGAATGGGATACGCCAGCCCCAGTCGTTCACTGCTGCGACCGGGAGGACCTGGTACATGATGTAGGCGACGGCAGTGCCGGTGAAGAGGGCGAGGAAGGATGCGAGCTGGGCGTAGCTGGTGATTTGGCCGCGTTTGCCTTCGGGGGCGTATTCGGCAAGGAAGGTCAGAGCACCGGATGTTTCGCCGCCAACCGAGAAGCCCTGGGCGAGGCGCAGTGCGATGAGCAGCACTGGGGCTGCGACTCCGATGGCTGCGTAGGTGGGAAGCAGACCGATGCCGGCAGTGGCGACACTGATCAGCATGATGCTGAAGACGAGCATTTTCTGGCGCCCGATTTTGTCTCCGAGGTACCCGCAGACGATGGCGCCGAGGGGCCGTACGAGGAACGAGACGGCGTAGCCGGCGAAGACGAGCAGGAGGGCGTCGGACGGTTTCTGGGCCTGCATGAAGACCAGCGCGAGGGTGGTGGCCATAAAGCCGAAGATGCCGTTGTCGTAGAGTTCGACGAACACACCGACGCAGCCTGCGGTGACGACCTTGCGTACTTGTCGGGGATCCAGATGGGTATGGTCCGTGGTGGGCGTTATTTGGGTCATGTCTGTTTTCCGTTCTGGGGATCTGATGAGTCAGGCGGCGTCTCGGCCATACCTGTCCAGGCTGTGGAAGATGGCTGTGATGGTTTCTTCGAGGGCGTCAAGGCGTCGCCGTTCAGCGCGATACGTGGCTACAGCCGTTTCCACGGGGACTTCGCGGAAGCGGACTTTGTTGCCGGGTCGGACCTGGGCGAGGGCGGAGAGCCCGGTCAGAGTCGTGACGGCCAAGACCGGGTAGCCGGCTGTCACGCCCCGCCCGCGATGAAGAATGAGCAGTTCGCTGCCGGTGGGGACTTCGATCGCCCCGACAGGGACTCCGCGAGAAAGCATTTCTCCTGACGTTTGTTTCTGCGGAAGGTTGCCGGTGAGGCGGAGCCCGATGGTGTTGCTCCTTTCGGTCATCGTGAACTCGCTGGTGTAGAGGTTGGAGGCTGTGTGCCCGAAGTCGGCAACGTCGGGTCCTTCAGTGACGTCGATGAGCGTGGTTTCCGTGTAGACAGGGGTCTCGAAGCCGGGACGGAACAGCGGGTGGACATAGATCGGGTGTTCGACGGGCGGATGGTGGGCTGGGAGGGTGATTTCGTCACCCGCCGAAAGGATCGTCCCGAACCCGAGGACGGGGTCGGGGGCGGCGCTTCCCATATAGGTATCCACGTCGAAGGAGCCGTGGATGGCGAGGTAGACCCGGAGCCCATTGCGGATGTTGCGGATCTCGATACGCTCTCCGGCGCGGACGGACACCGGAAGCCACTGCGGGCAGGCGAGTCCGTTGACGGTAAGGTCGGCTGGTGAGCCGGTGACGGTGATGAGCGTATCGACACCGGGGGTGGCAGCGAAGTCCATCGCCGTGATTTCGATCAGCGCGGCGCTCTGCTCGTTCCTTGCCAGGATGTTCGCCGCACGGAAAGAGAGATGATCCATGGCCCCGTTGGCGGGCAGCCCGTACCGGGCGCCCTGGGGTCGCCCCAGGTCCTGGACGCAGGCCAGGGCAGCCTTATGGATCTTCAAGGTCTTAGGCATGGTCAGCCTTCAGCCTGGTGCCGGCGAACTCGTTCCATCTGCTTCCGTCAATAGGTTCAAAGATGAACCGGTCACCGGGTTTGTAGGGGGTCAGCGTGGCTCCGGTGGGGTCCACAATTTCCACCGGGGTTTGGCCTATCAGGGGCCAGCCGGAGGGCGCCTGCAGGGCGATGATGATCGCCTGCTTGCCGGCGATGGCCACAGACCGGGAAGGAACCTTGGTGCGTGGTTCCCCAAGGCGCGCCACCGGGGCCGGCAGGTCAGGGCCGTCCATCATGGGCGATCCGGCGGGGGAACCGAAGCACCGCACGACGTAGGGGGACTCCGAGTGCCGCCGGATCAGCTCGGACGATGTGATGCCAAGCTGTGCGGCGACGAGATCCAGGTCGGGGCCGTAGCTTCCGCCGTAGACGACGGGTACCCGGAAGGTGCTGGGCCGGGATCCGAAGTCGCTTCCGGACAACGAGGACTCAATCATCCGCACAGTGTGTTTAAGTGAGGAATGCGTGGTGGTGACCGGATCGAATTCAACCAGGACGGAGTCGTAGGTCGGGGCGAGACCTGTCAGGCCCGGAATGTGGCAGGAATCCAGCGCTTCGGTGAGGGCGTGGACCCGCTTCCAGACGGCGATCTTGTCGGCGCCGCTGACAATTGCCCTCAGGGCGGAGTCGCCGGCATCGACCACGGTGAATGTTGGAGAGAAGAGCATGTCAGGCCACCTTGGTGTGGAGGATTTCAGCGACCGGTGCGAGTCGGACACCCGCCTGCAGAAGGGCCTCACGGGTCTTGCGGGCTACCTCGATGGAGTCGGGGTTGTCGCCGTGCAGGAGGATGCTGTCACACTGAATCGGGATGGGCCTGCCGTGAATGGAGTCGATGATCCCCTCGGTCACCATTCTTACGGTCCGTGCCGCGATGAGGTCGGGATCGTGCAGAACCGCATTCTCCTTAGAGCGGGAGACCAAGGTGCCATCATCCTCATAGTTGCGGTCCGCAATGCCAAAGATGGCCAATGGCAGGCCCCGCTGTCTCGCCAAATCGGCGAGTTCGCCTTCCTGGGCCAGGAAGATGATGTCAGGGTGAACTGTGGTGGCTGCGTCGATAACCGCCCTGGCGTAGTCTGCCCGCGTCACAACAAGGTTTCCCAGAGCGCCGTGCGGGGTGACGTGCTGGATCCTCATTCCGTGCGCGGCAGTGAAAGCCGAGAGGGCGCCGATCTGGTACATGACGTCCAGTCGGACCTCCTCTTCGGTGAGTGCCATCGCCCGCCGTCCGAAACCGTGCCGGTCCGGAAAGCTGGGATGGGCTCCGACCGCCACGCCGCGGCGCCTACATGCTGCGACGGTCCTGTCCATTACCTGGGGATCGCCGGCGTGGAACCCGCAGGCAACGTTGGCTGACGTGAGGACGCCAAGGAGCGCCTCATCGTCGCCGAGCGTATAGGCGCCGAAACTTTCTCCGACGTCTGCGACAAGATCCAAAGTCTGTGTCACTGTGCTTCTCCTCATCAGTTGTAAGGTTGCCTGCTCGGTTCCTGTCAGCTTAAAGCTGGGGGACGGCTACTTCATCGCGCTTCACGATGGCAGTCTTGCGGCCCTTTCGGAGCCGGTTTTCGACAGTGACTGCGAGCTGGGACAGAGCGAAATTGATGGCAATCATCACCGCCGCGACGACGAGGAGGGCCGGGATGTAGTTGGAGTACGCGGACCCTGCCTGGACGCCCTGGCGGACGGCTTCGACGTACGTGATCTGGTAGCCAAGTGCGGTGTCCTTCAGTGCAACGACGAGTTGGGACACAATCGGGGGGAGCATAGCGGTGATGGCCTGGGGGAGCAGGATTATCCGCATCATTTGTCCGCCGCTGAGACCCAGCGCCATTGAGGCTTCGCTTTGACCCCGGGGGAGGGAGTGGACGCCGGCACGGACGATTTCGGCGATCACTGCGCCGTTGCAGAGGGTGAGGCCGGTGACGACGGCTGCCATCGCCATCTGCGTTGAGGGGAACAGTGCATAGTTGGCGAACACTTGGAAGCAGAAGATCATGAGGATCAGCAGGGGCATGGCCCGGAAGAACTCCACGACGGCGGCGCAGCTGTAGCTGACGGCTTTGACCTGGGACATGCGTCCGACACCGAGCAGGATTCCCAAGACCGTGGCGAGGACGACGGCGAGACCGGCGGCCTGCAAAGTACCGACCACACCGGGCAGCAGGTAGGTGCGCCACATATCAGCGGTCAGGAAGGGCTGCCATTTTTCCGGGGCGAGCTGCCCCTTTGCCTGCAATGCGGACACGATCCAGAGGATTCCGGCGATGACTCCCGCGAGGCAGATGCCGCTGATGATGACATTCAGCGCCTTGCCCCGGGGGCCCGGCTCGTCGTACAGGGTTTTGAGTGCGGGCTGGGTGCTCATGATCGTACCGCCAGTTTCTTGCTGAGGAATCCGAAGACGGCTCCGGCGGGAATCGTCAGGCACATGAACCCGAGGGCGAAGATGAGGCCGACGACGATCAGGGCCGAGGTGTTTTCGATGACTTCCTTCATCAGCAGCGATGCTTCCGCGACGCCGATGACCGAGGCCACGGTGGTGTTTTTGATCAGTGCGATCATGATGCTGCCAAGTGGTGCGATGACGGCGCGGAAGGCCTGGGGGAGCACGATGTAGCAGAGCCCCTGGGTGAAGCCAAGGCCCAGTGACCGGGCGGCTTCGGACTGCCCGACCGCGACGGTGTTCACACCGGCCCGGATGGCTTCGCACACAAACGTTGCTGTGTAGGTGCTGAAAGCCAGGACCGCGAGGCGGAAGGAACTATCCGTGATGGAAGTAGGGGAGTTGGGGTCCACGAGGGTGATGCCCAGCTGCTGCGCGAGTCCGAAGGAAGCGAACAGTACGACCAGAGTCAACGGGGTGTTCCTGACAATGTTGACGTAGCCGGTGGCAACGGTGCGCAGTGCCCATACGGGGGACACGCGCATCGCTGCGAGGATGGTGCCAAGCACGAGTGCCCCCACGGCCGAGAGACCGGCGAGCTGGATCGTGCGTATGAACGCGGTGATCAGCTGGTCACCATATTCTGTGAGTATTTCCATGGGTTATCTTCCGGAATCCGTAGGGGCGGCTCGGCTGCTGCTTAGTACCTGTTGACGGTCGGAGGTGTCGGCATCGCGTAGCCGGAGGGGCCGAGGTTCTTTTCGAATGCCTTGGCCCAGGAGCCGTCCTTGATCATTTCCTCGACGGCGTCGTTGATCTTGTTCCGCCCTTCGGTGTCGTCCTTCTTCACGCCGATGCCGTAGGAGTCCTTGGTGAAAGGCTGGCCGACGATCTTGAGGTTGCCCTTGTTGACGGCGGCATAGCCGGCCAGGACACTGTCATCGGTCGTCATGGCATCAATGGCTCCTGCCTTGAGTGCCTCGACGCATGCGGAGTTGGTGTCGTATTCCTGGAGCTGGACGTCCTTGGCGTAGTTCTTCTTGATGTTCTGGGCCGGTGTGGAACCTGCCACGGAGCAGAGCTTCTTGCCACCGCTGAGGGATTCAGGGCCTGTGATCGCGGTTTCGTCTGCACGGACCAGCAAGGACTGGCCGACTGTCATGTACGGTCCGGCGAAACCGACTTTTTCCTTGCGGGCGTCGTTGATGGTGTAGGCGGCGACCACGTAGTCGACCTGGCCGTTCTGGATCAGGTTCTCGCGCTGCGGCGTCGGCGCTTCAAGCCAGGTGATGTTGGATTCCTGGACGCCGAGCTCGCCGGCAACGTACTTCGCGACATCGACGTCGAAGCCGCTGAAGGAGCCGTCCGGGTTCTTCTGGCTGATGCCGGGACGGTCAAAGGCGATGCCGACGGTGAGTTTGCCGGCTTTGGCATCCGCTATCAGGCCCTTGGTCTCGCTGCCTGCGGCTGAACCGCAGCCGGTAGCGGCGGCGGCGAGGATGAGGGCGAGGGCCGGGGCTGCAATAAGTGCTTTGAGCTTCATTTGGGAAATCACTTTTCTCTTGCGGGGAAGTTCCCGGGTTAGTGGCTGAGGATCTTGCTCAGGAAGTCCTGGGCGCGGGAGGTCGCGGGGTTGGAGAAGAACTCGTCGGGTGTGGTGTCTTCGAGGATCTGGCCGTCGGCCATGAAAACGACACGATCGGCAGCCCGGCGGGCGAAGCCCATTTCGTGCGTAACGACGAGCATGGTCATGCCGCCTTTTGCCAGTGAGGTCATGACTTCCAGGACTTCAGTCACCATCTCGGGGTCCAGCGCCGAGGTGGGTTCGTCGAAGAGCATCACCTTGGGTTCCATGGCCAAGGCGCGGGCTATGGCGACGCGTTGCTGCTGTCCGCCGGAGAGCTGGGCCGGCAACTTGTCCGCTTGGTTGGCGATGCCCACCCGTTCAAGCAGGACCATGGCGCGGTCACGGGCTTTTGTCTTGGAGAGCCTGCGCACCTTTTGTGGTGCGAGCATCACGTTCTCGAGGATTGTTTTGTGCGCGAAGAGGTTGAAGGATTGGAAGACCATGCCGACGTCGGCCCGATACCTGGTTAGGGCCTTGCCTTCGGCAGGCAGGGGCTGTCCATCGACGGCGATGGTCCCTTTGTCGGTGGTTTCAAGCCGGTTGATGGTCCGGCAGAGGGTGGACTTTCCCGACCCGGAGGGGCCGAGGACAACGACGACCTGGCCGCGCGTGACTTCGAGGTTGATGTCCCGCAAAACATGCAGGGGACCGAAGTGTTTGTTCACTCCCTGCATGGAGATCATGGTCGGCACGGTAGAAGTCTCATCTTCCGGAATCAGGGCCGTTGCCGGGTTCTGGGAGGAAGCCATGGTTACCATCCGTAGCGCTGAAGAATCGGGAGCAGACCAAGAAGTTCCGCGGTGGAGGCCCCCTCGTCCAGAATCCGCCGCCGGAACTCCTCCTCCTTGGCCTCGCGCTCTTCCGCTTTGCGTAGCGAGTCAAGAACGTCAGCGGCCTTGACGACGACAAGTCCGTCGCGGTCTCCAATGATGATGTCGCCTCGGTCTACCAGAGTCCCTGCGAGATTGATGGTCCCGCCGATCTGGCCGGGGTCCACCTTGGTGGTTCCGCGGATGGAGATGCCACGGGAGAAGACCGGGAAGCCGGCGTCGATGATGGCCTCGGAGTCACGGACGGAACCGTCAATAACGAGTCCGGCAATTCCGGCCTGCTGCGCGGCGAGGGTCAGTACATCACCCCAGGGGCCGGCGTCAGTGAACCCTTTGGCGTCCACGATCAGGACGTCGCCCGGGCAGGCCATCAACACGGCCTGGTGGAACATGAGGTTGTCCCCGGGTGTCGTGCTCACGGTGAGGGCGGTCCCCACCAGCTTCATCGCCGGGTCCAGAGGCCGGATTTCCGAGGCAACGGATCCACGCTGTCCCTGCGCTTCGTAGACGGTCGCGGTGCCGAGCTTCAGCAGCCGCTGCAGATCTGCGTCAGTAAAGTCCGAGGGCGTGGTCGCTGCCTGGCTTGTGTGTTCTTGAGTCTGGGTCATTGGGATCGGCGGGACGCCTGGTCTCCTTCGGGATGGTGGTGTTGGCCGGGGGCTTGTGAGAGACGGGATGCGGTTACGGGTGTCCCGGCCCGGGAGGGGAGGCTGGCCGGCGCCGGATGCTGGACCGCCTCGTGGCGAATTGTTCTCCTGAGCTCGACGAGCGATCTGCGCTTCATCCTGGGGCCTGTCTCCTAATAGTTGAGGTTCCCGCGAACCCCGCACTTCCTTGTGCCTTGCATCACACTAAAACACATTGAGAGCGGAGTCGCAAGTACGAGTCTGCTCGCAAAATTCGGCCGGGTCAACGCCGGATCTCAGGATTTACGCGGTCGTAACAGGATGGTCGCAGTCGTGTAATGCGCGGGATACAGCGGTTTTGATCGGCGCTCTTGTGAACTTGCGACCGATGTCTTACTTTGGATTGGACACCTACTATTTTCGGAGCCATCGTGAACCTATACAGGCCGTCAGCAGCCATCTCTCGCGTCACAGCCGCTTCCCTGCGCCCTACCGGGGCCGCTGCTCCGGAGGGCGCGGTCTCCCTTTCAATGGGCGAACCGGACTTTGCAACGCCCCGGGAGATCATCGACGCCGCCGTCGAAGCCCTCCATGACGGCTGGACGCACTACGGAAACCTCAACGGAGACCCTGAACTTCGCCAATGCATCGCAGACCTGGTCTCTGCCGAATCTGGGCGACATGTCGGACCGGAGGCAGTTCTGGTCTCCCATGGCGGAGCCGCCGCCATCACTGCAACAATTTTGGCCACAGTGAACCCCGGGGAAAAGGTAGTCATCCCCGAACCCACGTACTCCCTCTACCCGGACGCGGTGAGGCTTGCCGGCGGGGAACCGGTGTTTGTGCCTACCCGCGCGGACAACCAGTTGGATGTGCCGGCTCTGTTGGCCGAGGCCCAAGGCGCGCGCCTGATTACGCTCTGCAACCCGGTGAACCCCACCGGCGCAGTCTTCAGCCAGGCATCGTTGGAGGAGCTTGCCGAGGGGCTTCGGGGGACCGATACCTTGGTCCTGGTTGATGAGGCGTACGCCCACATGGTCTACGACGAAGGCTTCGTTTCCGCACTGGCGATCCCCGCCCTGCAGGAACGTCTGGTGTACTGCCAGACCCTGTCTAAGACCTATGCCATGACCGGCTGGCGGATGGGCTATGTCGTAGCCCCGGACGGGATCGTTGAATCGATCAGAGCGGTGCACCGCACCATGAACAGCTCCGTTAACGCCGCCGCCCAGCGGGCTTCCCTCAAGGCCCTCCAGCTTGGACCCGGCATCTCCTCGGAAATGCTCGCGGCCTACCGGGAACGCAGGAACTATGTGGTGGAACGCCTCAAGAACATCTCCGGAGTGGAATTCACCGAACCCACCGGAGCGTTCTACGCGTTCTTCCGCTACCCTCAGGCGCTCCCCGCCACCGTGATGCTCAACAGGCTCAAGGACCACGGCGTCGTCCTGCGCGCCGGAAGTGAGTACGGCCCATCCGGTGAAGGGCACCTGAGGCTGTCGTTCGCCGCGGACCTCGATACCCTAAAGATTGCCCTTGATCGCATCGAACAAGGCATTTTGAAGATACAGGGGTGACTATCCTGGCTACCGGACAGCTCAACGGGACGGCAGTGCGCGGCCGCCGGGACACGGTACGCAACAAACGCCGGCTGCTCAACGCTGCCGGAGAACTGCTGCGGGAAGACGCCAAGAATGCTTCCATGCCCGCAATCGCGGAAAAAGCCCAGCTTTCGGTTGCCACCGCCTACCGGTACTTTCCCACCCTGGAAGAACTGCACAGCGCCTACCTGCACAGCGTTCTGGTCAACCTGCGGGATTACACCCTGGCCTCGCCCCTGCACGGAACCGCACTGTTCGAAGATGTCGTTGCCCGCTGGGTAAAACTCCTCGAAACCTACGGCCCTGCCATGATCCAGGTCCGCTCCAAGGAAGGCTTCCTCACACGCCTCCACGCTGAGGATGAAGTCATCCGCACCGTCCATGACGCCTGGGAGCGGCCCATCCGCGAGGTCCTCCGGGAACTTGGCGTACCCGAGGAACGCTTCGACTTCGCACTCATGTTCTACAACGCCCTGTTCGACCCCCGGGAGATCAACGATCTGCTGCACAACCGTGGCGGGCTTTCCAACGACGAGGCAATCCACACCCTTGTCCAGGCATACTACGGATCTCTTAGGGGCATGGCTGCGGGCTGATCCTGCTGCTCCGTAGCTCTGCCCAGACCACGGAAGTCAGGCCTGGAGACTGCGATATGTCCACCCATTGGGCTGCCGACCTGTGGCCAGCCATCACCGTAACGCCGGGAAGCAAGTTGCGGTGCTCGCCTTTGCGGGACCGGCGTACATGCCGTGGACGGAGCGACTTCCATGACAACCGACCTCAGGCGTTCAGACGCCTACATTCCATCAGCAATGAGGAGAAAAAATGACAGGAATCATTGTCGTCGGCGTAGACGACAGCGAAACCGCACAAGCCGCTGCCGAGTCGGCACGCGACATAGCTTTGGCCCTCGGAAGTGCCCTGCATGTGCTCACTGCCTTCGACAATGACCGAACCGAGGTTTTTGGCAACGGAAGTGATCGGAGGATTGTCATCGGAGCAGACGACGCCGAGGAAGTTGCCCGCAACGTAGCGGATCGCCTGCGCAAAGGAAGCCTCCGGATTGAGCACTTCGCCGTGAAGGGAACCCCCGCCCACGCACTGATCAAGCAAGCCGAAACCTACCGTGCCCGGATGATCGTGGTGGGCAACAAGCGCATGCAAGGCCTGGGCCGTGTCCTTGGGAGCGTCGCCAGCCACGTCGCCCACCATGCGCCGTGTGACGTACTCATCGCCAAAACCGACGACGTTCACTCGCCTCAAAGCTGACGTCATGGACAACACGGTCATCTTTTACGACCCGCTTTCCGGGCAGGAGGGTACGCGGCCTGCCGCGCTGCGGAACCCCGCGGCACTCCCAGGTCAACCAGGCGGCACAGCGGGACCGCCCAGCTGTCAGGACGAGCAAAGGCTCTGAGCCAGGTCAGCAAAGACTTGGCAGACCCTTCCTACCAAACGGGCTACCAAACGAGACCCTTCTGGAACAGCATGAAATTGAGAGTGCCGGGTTGGGTAGCACGTGGAGTGAATTCCGTGCCGCTGCGGGCGAAATCAAGAAAGCTGGCTACGCCGTTACCAAGGGAGAGTTTCGATCCAGGCGTATACAGCGTCGCCGCACCTATCCTCACCGGCCAGAGGACATCTCTCGGAAGCGTGGGCGTCGCATGGGCCCTCACAGCCATCGCAGCCTTCGTCGTCCTCGGACCGGTTCCTGCAAACGAAAATCGGGGGCGCAGCCCGCTGCCAGCAGATTCCTAGGACTCTTCCACTAAGAAACGTCCAGCAGCCTTTGGTGCGAGCTCCGGAGGTTTGCTGAATACCAATGATCGCTCGCTGCAACCGTTCAGCGCCGAGAAATACCCGTTTGAGACATCTCCCCGCTGACTATGACTGGCAGCGGGACCTGTTGATGTGGGACAGCTGCGCTTGACACAACTTCCGGCGTGCCGACCACGCGTTGCTTCTTACGCGGGAATCCCGGCCATCAGCACGCCGGGTAGGGCATCGGGAGCCAGCTCTGCGAGGACGCCTCGGATGTACTGTTCGGCCGGTTCATCGGTGGCGCCGTAGACGTCAATGAATGTTGAGCGAGCCCGGGCAAGTGGCCATGAGGGGGACAGGAGTTCGTAGGGCATTCCAGGGTCATCCCAGGGAAAGGCCCGCCATTCATCCATGGTCTCGATGCGAATCCGGAATGCCTCGCGGACATCATTGGCCGGCTGGCGGAGTCTTTCCAGACGGCTCTCGTTTCTCTTCGTGAAGTCGACGTACCGAGCCGGCAGCTCCTCGGTACTTAGGAGTGTTGGTCGCCGTCCTTCCAGCGCGGCGTCCTCCACACGGAAAGCCATGAAGTCATCCACCCCATATCCCTGGGCAGTTTCCGTCACCTGGGCGACCCGATCCCTCGGAGAGAACCACAGCGCTCCGTATGCGGGCGCGAAACCGAGCCATTTCAACCTCGCACGGAAGGCCTCCCTGATTTCCCGGTCGGTCTCGGGCACGGAGAAGGCCACTGCAGTCCAGTGGTGATCCCACGAAAGGCCCGGATCGCCAAAGCCTGTGACCTGCTGGTGGCCCACGACCAGGCGTTCCCGTGCTGCCGCCGTAAACCGGTAGCGGGAGGCGCGGCCGCCGCCGTCGTTCTCAAGGACACCGCGAGCGGCGAGCCTGCTGAGTGCTGTGGTCACCGCCGACCGGCTCAGGCCCACATCCTCGGCGAGTTTCACCACCACTCGGGCGGGAAGCCACAGGTCTGTCTTTCGCCAAAATTCAGCGAGCATCGTCACCAGGACGTGCTGGCTGGCATTTCCGCGCTGCGGTCGCGGGAAGTCCACTGCCGCAGGTCCGGGGCCTTGTTCTCCTCTGTTCCGCACAGTCCTAGTTTCACCCATCTCAAACAACTTTGCACTTTTATTGACGTGCGCACGTTTTAACGCAACCATAGTTTCCGGAGTGACCCCCGCCACTACGCTGGTTCTGACATCGACGTTCGGACCGGTCAGGCACCCTCCGCCCATTCCTCAGTAACTATCAGGAGATCCGCAATGACCGCAGGTCCCACGAGCACCGTCCCCGCTGTAGCGGCGCCCACCGGCCAACATGCCCGGAAGGCCGCCGTTGCCAGCTTTGTCGGCAGCACGCTTGAGTACTACGACTTCTTCATCTATGGCGCCGCCTCCGCGCTTGTCTTCAACAAGATCTTTTTTCCCGGGATCGACCCAGCACTCGGTCAGATCCTGTCCATGGCCACCATCGGCATCGGCTACGTGGTGCGCCCCCTCGCCGCGGGCTTCATCGGCCACTTCGGCGACCGCATCGGCCGCAAGCAGATGCTCGTCTTCACGCTGGTCGCCATGGGTCTGGCCACGTTCCTAATCGGATGCCTTCCACCCACTGCTGCCATTGGTGCAGCGGCCCCGGTGCTGCTGGTGCTGTTGCGCGTGGTGCAGGGAATCTCCGCCGCTGGTGAATCAGTGGGCGCGGTGACGATCTCCCTTGAACACGCACCTGCCAACCGGCGCGCGTTCTTCGCGAGCTGGGTCAATACAGGAGCAGCAGCGGGCATCACGCTGGCCTCGATCGCTTTCCTGCTCGTGTCACTGATGCCCCAGGACCAGCTGCTTTCCTGGGGATGGCGCATCCCGTTCCTGGCGAGCATCCTCGTGGCCGTTACCGGCTTCATCATCCGCCGCCGGCTTCCCGAGGCAGAGGTCTTCGAGCACGAGATCGAGACCAAGGAAGCGCTTGAACTTCCCGTCAAAGTCGTGGTCCGTGACCACTGGCGCACAGTCCTCAAGGTAATTGCCTTCGGCGTCTGGGCGGTGGTGTCGTCGATCTTCTCCGCGTTCAGCCTCTCCTACGCCGCAAAAGAGCAACTGGTTCCAGCCAGCGTCATGCTTGCCGTCACCATCCTCACCGCTGCGCTGAGTGTTGGAATCCAGCCGCTCTTTGGAATCCTTGCTGACCGCATTGGCCGCAAGCCTGTCTTCATTACCGGGAACCTGACATGCGCCGCAGCTATTTTTGCCTATTTTTGGGCCGTTTCAAGCTCAAACATCCCGCTCGTGTTTGTCAGCGGCATTCTGCTCATGTCTGTCGGCTATGCCATGGTCAATCCGCTCGGACCAGCTATGGTCGCCGAGATGTTCGAGACCCGGATCCGCTACTCGGGCGCGGCCATTTCCTCCCAGCTGGGCCTCATCCTGACCGGTTTTGCACCCACAATTGCGGCAGCAATCGTCCGTCCCGGCCCCGGTGGTTGGATGCCGGTTGCCATCTTCACGGCATCCTGCTGCCTCGTGTCGGCCTTCATCGCCCTCGTGTTCGTCCGGGAGACGTACCGCACGGCCACCGAAGACCTGGGCAAGAAAGCCGGTGCCGTGTGAAGCACCAGGTTCTCATTGAGTCCGATGTCGAAACGCGGCTAAGTGACGGCACAGTCCTCCGCTCAACCGTGTACCGCCCGGCCAGCAAAGGGCAGTTCCCCGTCCTTCTCACCCGTACTCCCTACGGGCGTGACCTCGCCGTCAACTCCGCATACTTCAACCCACCCACAGTCGCCGCCAGCGGTTTCGTCGTCATACTTCAGGATGTTCGTGGCCGCCACGGCTCGGACGGCACCTTCAGGCCTGCCGAGCATGAAGCCAACGATGGCGCGGAAACCGTTGAATGGGCGGCGAGTCTGCCGTACTCCTCCGGTCGGGTCGGGATGTGGGGCCGCTCCTACTTCGCCGAGACGCAATGGCGGGCCGCCCGCCGGCGACCCCAGGGCCTCGCGGCCTTGGCCTCAGGCATCTGCGCCGCGGGAAACGCTGACAACGGCGCACTCTTCCGAGGAGGAGCCTTCGAACTGGGAACACGCCTCTCCTGGGGGCACAGCTCCATCGCCATCGAAGAGATTCACCGGGAATGCGCGGGCGATCCGGGCCGGCTTGCCCGTGAACTTGACGTCTGGAACGAACTGGACGCTGGGTTCGCCGACGGCGCAGCCTATGCCACCCTTCCGGTCAACGAACTCAAGTCCAGGGCCAACGGATTCCTGCAGTCCGTGATCCTCCCATCAGCCAGTGAAGATCCCGGCGGGGAACTCTCCCAGGCATGGGACTGGCCCACCTCCGAACCAGTCCCGTATCCCACGCTTCACATCGGCGGATGGTTCGATATCTTCCTCCCCAACACCCTGGCCCAGTACCGCAGCCAACTCCAGGCATCCCGCACGAATTCGGCGCCCCGTCCACACCTCATCCTGGGCCCGTGGAGCCACACAAACTTCAGCGCAATCTTCCCGGACACAGCTTTCGGTGCCCTGGCCTCATCAGCGGCCGTCAACGGGCACGGGGATCTATCCTCCATCCATGCCAGCTGGTTCCACCACGTACTCAATGAAGGCCCAGAACCAGAGGTTCCGCCCGCACTGGTTTACTTCATGGGTGAGAACCAATGGCGGGCCTTCGACGAGCTACCTGCTCCGGACACCCGCATGGACCTTTTCCTTGGCGAACAGGGCTCCCTGCAGAAGGCGCCAGGGACACAGAGGGTGGAGGAGTACTCCTATGACCCCCTCAATCCTGTTCCCACAACAGGCGGGGCCACCATGCACATGGGGGCAGACCCCGCCGGCCCAGCAGAACAAAGCGCAGTGGAAAACCGCGACGACGTTCTCATCTTCACCACGTCCCCTCTGGAAGAACCGCTCACGGTCGTCGGTGATATCACCGCCACATTGTTCGCGGCCTCAAGCGCAGTGGACACGGACTTCGTTGTCCGGCTGTGCCGGGTCACCCCGGACGGACAATCCATAGGGCTTGCCGACGGCGTCGTCCGGGCTTCGTGGCGGGATGCCTGTGCAGATGACGGCGTCTTCCATGCAGGACCGCCGAAACGTCCACTCACCCCAGGCCAGGCAGAGGAGTTCCACATCAACCTTTGGTCCACCGCCTGCACATTCCAGCCCGGCGACAGCATCAGGATCCAGATAACCTCCAGTTGCCATCCCCGCTGGGACAGAAACCTCAACACCGGCGCCCGCGCCGCGGACTCCTCCGAGACAGTTGTTGCCCACCAGCACATCTTCCTCGGCGGCGGCACACCCAGCCGTATCAACCTTGGAATCCTCACGGACAACGCTAGCCAGGCCTAAACCGCCAGCACCAAGGGCCAGCGCCACCCACAACAGACAATGCAGACCGACAGTGGCCCAACAAAACCAACCGGGGATGGGGCTAAGACCCCGTCCCCGGTTCGTTCCGTTCACACACCCCTGGACCCTTTGAACCATCAGACCCCATTGGTCCTCGCCCGCGCTCACGGGCCAAGCGGCCGCGCCGTGTGGCTGCTGGAAAGAAAAACGCCACGAATAGTGGGCAAGATCAGCCCCTTTGCAGGCGCTCCCCCGCCTATTTCTAAAACGCCGATAATAATGATTCTGTAAAGCTGTCGGGTAGGGGATGTTTTGCACACCTGCTTACGAAGACGTCGCGCTCTGAAACCGCGCGTTTCAGTTGCGTGCCTGCACGATAGGGTGGATGGCGAAACGCGGCTAGATAGCGCTTGGCCCCAGTTTCGTCCCAAATCCTGCAGTTCAACCTTGAAGTTGACCGGGAACACCGCGACTTGGCCGCTTGCCGGTCGGCAGGACCTAGCCTCGCGGGGTGGTCCCGAACCTGTGGCGGGATTCCGGAAGGAGCGTCAAGAATCGATGTAAGACAGCGCCATGAGCGATCTGTGGCGCGCTCGGCAGTCTCCAAGCCGGGGATCGACTATGGCAGTGGCCGACGTCAGCTAGTCCTCAACGACTTCCCACTCGCCAACAGTAAACACGCCCATCCTAACTCCGGCCATGGAAGAAGGCTTCGGAAACACGACCTCGTTTTCAGCACGAGCAATCTGCCGCTGGAACCCAATGCGGCCTTCTCCGCTGGTCTTGGCGTCCCGCATGTAGACCGCAGCCTTTTCGCATTCTTCTCCCTTGCCGTAGACGACCAACTCGCCGGCCACACTGACATTGTAAAAATCGAAAGACTTCTTTCGACTTCCTGGCGGCACTGTGGCAGCCAGCCTGCCTCCGTGGTCAACGGTCGCTGAACCAAAGGAGAACGACGGGCCTCCGCCGGACTCCTGACCAACGTGCAAGGTGCCCCCGTCATGTACATGCACGCCCCAAGCGCTTACTCTTCCACCGCTACTCTCAAGGCTCAGATTTAGGGAACCGTGAATTTGAGCATTGGTTAGATCGATTCTGCCCCCCAGCTGAGCCATGAAGCTGTTATCGCCGAAGAAGCGAGCCTCAGAAAGTATTAAAATCTCGAATCTGTTCTCCCATGTACGTATGCCCTCCAACCGAGCTCCTGAAAGATCAATGCTGAGGTCACTCCAGGAACGAGTTTGGTCGCCGTCAACCCGCGTATGCTTCAAAATCTCCGCGATGATGGCACGTTTTACGACTTCTTCATCTGGCCTAACAATTTCCTGACCTGTTTCCGAAACGGCAGACTGCGAAAGTCTCAGGTAAGCGCAGAGGACGTCAACACATTGCTGTCGTTGATCGATCCAGTCATCCGCCAGCCGGGACATTGCGTAGACTCCCGCCAGCACCACCGCCTGCTTCTCATGACCGAGTTGTTCGGCTGCGTCTTGATACCGCTGTGCCAGATGTTGACTGTCCTCTCGGCGACCGGAGGCTTCTTGGACCTTTTGCTTCCTATATGCGTAGACAATTGCAAAAACCCCGGCCAGAACTCCTGCTGCAGTAGCTCCCGCTCGAGTAATGTCGAACAGCCGCTCAGGCTCTACCGAACCCAATTGGGGCGCCCAGGGTGTTACCTCGTATCCCGATAACCTAGCGAGTCCTACGAACAGCAACCAGAAGGCGCCCATCGCCGCAACGAGAGAGGTTAAAAGCATCGGCAAGAACTTGGGCATTCTTGGGGCGTGTCGCCCGTTGGGTGCCACGTCCACTTCTTCAGAAAGGCGATGGATCTGACGCCTCACCCAGCCCTGTTTATTGGGAGAAATCATCAGCTGAATCTATCACCGTGATGGGTCGTGGTATCAGTATCGGCCGGCCGTCAAGTGACAGTGCTAGCCTGACGAGAAAATGTTCGAGCTTCAGATAATCTGTCTACGACATAGGGGGACCATGAAACTCATCAACGCTTCCGTACGGCGTTACCGCAGCATCGAGGACGGCAGCTCTTTCAGTGTGGAGCGGGACGTCACCGCTCTCGTGGGAAAGAACGAGTCTGGAAAATCTGCCGTCCTTCAAGCCCTCTACAAGAGCAACCCGATCGAGAAGAAAGCGGCCTTTGATATGGGGTTGGATTATCCAACCACGAAGGCACGCGAACGAAAGAACGCCGGCAAGATTGAGGTTACTGTCCTTACATATGAGCTAGAGGCCCCAGACGTGGCGGCGGTGGAATCCAGCCTCGGCCATGACGCCCTGGCGAGCAACGAAGTGTCAGTCACAACTGGCTATAACTACGATGGTGGAACAACTTGGGATGTGAGCATCAACGAGTCAGCTGTCATCGCTTTTCTGACTCGTGACATCGAGCTGCCTCCGTCTGAGCAGACGCGCCTTGACGGTGTTACGGACTTGGAATCGCTGCTCTCAGTTCTCACGTCCGTGGAGATCCCAACTCCTTCAGTGCTCGAGGCCAGGAGTAAGATTGAAGGCTGGCGAAAATCAAAAGCCTCTTTGGCCGCGATAGACATTTTGTCTAAGCGAAGGCCGAAGTTCGTTTACTTTGACGATTATGACTCTATGCCTGGCATGGTCTCGATTCCGGACTTGGTAAACAAGCGAGATGCTGAGACTCTAACTCGGAGTGAACAGGCTGTCGTTTCTCTACTGGACGCTGCCGATGTCGAGCTGGAAGATTTTCTGTCTCCCGAAAGCCACGAACACCTGATTCGTGATTCCGAAAACGCTTCCAACAGTATTTCGGAGGAAGTTTTCCAGTACTGGTCCCAGAACAAAAACCTGGCCGTAAAGATCAATCTCATTGAAAAGGCCGAGACGGGCGCGGTCCCGCCCCTCAATTCTGTACCACTCTTACAGATACGAGTTGAGAATCAACGGCACAGAGTAACCGTCCCATTTGATGAGCGATCTCGAGGCTTCGTCTGGTTCTTTTCTTTCCTCGCCTACTTCTCTCACCTAGAGTCAGAGTCGGAGCAGCCCCTTATCCTGCTGTTGGACGAACCAGGAATCAACCTTCACGCTTCTGCTCAAGCGGATCTCCTGCGATTCATCGATGAGCGGCTCGCTCCTAAACATCAAGTGCTGTTTACCACTCACTCACCATTCATGATCAATCCTCACGCGTTCGGAAGAGTCCGTACAGTGATCGACAAGGACGGCTCGGGAACAAAGATTTCTTCGGAAGTTATGTACGCCGATTCGGAAACATCTTTCCCTCTACACGCTGCAATGGGGATTGATCTAGCCCAGACACTTTTTGTGGCGCCTGACACGCTTATTGTTGAAGGCCCGTCAGACATCATTTATCTAGAGGTTTTATCGAGTGCGCTGGAAGCAGCGGGACGCGAGGGCCTGGACCCGCGGTGGGCCCTTGCTCCCATCGGCGGGATTGCCAAATTGCCAGCATTCGTCACTCTCCTAGGGGCGAACAAGCTGAATATCGCTGTCCTCGCGGATGCTTCCCTAAATGACCAAGAGTCCGTCCAAAAACTTCGAGCAGCAGGAAAATTGGCGCAAGCCGGAGTGATCCTGATCAGCGACGTCGTGGGCAGAGATGAGGCGGACGTTGAGGACCTCCTGGATGCGGCTTTCTACCTACGGCTCGTAAACGGTGCATACTCGGGCCAGTTGGGCGGTCAGTCGCTCAAGGTTTCCGACCTTCCCAAGGGTGACCGGATTACGCATAGGGTTGCCGCAGTGCTGAAGGAGCGGAAAATTAACAACGGTCGACTGAACCACTACACGCCGGCCAAGTATCTACTTCAAAAACAGGGCAGCTTTAAGGTTTCGACCACCAGCCTTGATCGTGCTGAGCTTCTGTTCAAGCGAATCAATTCCTTTCTCTAGCTCCGGGAAGACGACTAACTTCACGTAACGTCCACTATCAGTTCCGACTCGCCCGGTCTTTTAGGAATTCCCAACCGCAGGTCTACATAATGGATCGAAGCTCCGGCCGACCGCTATTGATTGGGAGCCTCACCAAATTGCCGGTGCCAGGATAGACGCTGCGCCACGAGATTATGAGTGGCTGTGATCATCCCAGTCCCGGAAGGCACCACCGGATGCTCGCCACAAGGCTTTTGGGGAGCCCTCTCCGCTCTAGCTTTACATAACTTGGACTATCAGCAACCAGGGGTGGGCGGGGGAGATGCTCCGTCGCAGACCCGAGTGGCCTGGAAGTCCGGTGGTGCAAGAGCGAGCTCCCGATTCTGCCTTTTACTTGGCCTTGTCGGGATCCCAGTCGCCGTTGTCCCGGCTTCTCCATTTTTCGATTAGTCGAGCGGACCGCAGTTCGGGATGCTCGGCAGTAGCGGCCTCGTATTGGTCCGCGACGTTCCGCCACACGCCAGCCATCCAAGCCGTCGGATCCGTGCCGTTTTCCTGGAGGAATGCATCGAGCGCCGATCGGCGGTATGTCAGGGTTTGGCCTTGTTGCTCTGCGACAGGGCCGCGGCCAAGCGCCCTCAGGCTGTCCAGGACCTCAGCGCTGACGCTGTAGCCAACCAAACCGCTCAGGTAGCCAGCGGCTTCCGTCGGCGACATCTCCATGTCGGCTGTGGGGTCGTCCATGTCGTTCGTGTCCATCAAGCTCAATCCGATATGTGGAATCCTCTTGGCCAAGCGTAGCAGCGGCAATGCCGCGTGAGAGGGGCTGGCTGATTCATCTGATGGGATACGCAGAGTACTGCTTTACATAAGGCTCGTTATCGGCGTTCCCGGACCTGTGATTCAGGGTGTGATTTAGCCATTGAAACAACGTGTTCTTCATGGCAGCATGGGGGCATGACAGCTGTTGCAGGAGCCCGCGGAGGGCTGAAGGCGCATCAGGACTCCATCCGGCTTCCCGAGCCGGAGTTGGTCCGTGACCTGCGGGACATCCTCGGCGCGAAGCTCGTTGCTTACATCGGTTCGGTGAAGGAAACCCGGGCCGTGCGCCAGTGGGCCGACGGTGAACGGAAACCCTCGGCTGAGGTGATGACCCGGCTCCGCCATGCCTACCACGTGGCCGCGCTGCTGGCGGAGCGCGATTCCCGGGCCGTGGTCCAGGCGTGGTTCCAGGGCATGAACCCCCAGCTGGGCGACGTGCCGCCGGCGCGTCTCCTGCGCGAAGGCCAGGTCGAGGACGCGGCGCAGGCGGTCCTGGCCGCCGCCAGAGCCTTCGCGGCGGCAGGTTAGATGCGGAATCGCGCATCTGTTTCGCCCCGGACAGCTCCGCGGCCGCTGCTCTTTTCCAATCGGGCTGACTCGCACCGGTCACTGCGCGAGACGTATTCCCGCCCGACCGTTCAACACATCCGGCGCATCGCACGCCGGCGGCCGGGGTTCATTGGCTTGCCGGTGCGCCGGGGTCGTGAGACGGCGAGCTTGAGACGTAAGCATGCTGTCTATTAGGTTGGTGTCAGCTTCTCTGGCCCGTATGGCGGAGCAGCTGTCAGGAGGGCTTCGCCGCACGACTCGTGCCGGGGAGCCTTTCGCGGTGTGCAATTGCGCAGCAGTTGTCAGTAGTCCGGAACGGCGGAGGGAGTGTGCAATGGCTCTGGGTGACATCGAGACGTATTACGAAGACGGCGAGTGGAAGAACAGGCGCGAAGGCGCCGGGCGGGCATTCGGGGCCGGCTACAGCACCAAGGATGAAGCAGTAGCCGCCGGCCGGGACGCCGCAAAAGCTGACAAGGTCGAGCACGTTATTAAGAACCAGGACGGCCGGATTGCCGAGAAGAACAGTCACGGCGGCGACCCCAGGAACGTCCCGGGCTGATCACGGGCACGAGAGCCGTCCATGCGGATAAACCCGGCGGCATGCCGGCCGGCCTATGTTGGCGCGGGTATCGGCACGCCGGGGCATGCGATTCGGTGTCTGATTCAGGGCCCGCGCGGAGGAAGCTTCGCTGCCGGAATGCCCGGCAGTGGCATAGGTGCTCCTGCGCAACTGCTCGCCTGAAGGGTGCGGGCGCGGACAACACTACTCCCGCTCTGGGCGCGAAAAAACCCCGCACCAATCTGGGGAGGAGCTCCGGGGTCTTCCGTGGGCGGCGACCACAACTTGGGGGGATTGGGGCCTGCCCACGGCTAAGTTACCCGAGCGTAAATTATATTTCAAATGCGAGCTTTTCTTCGAGCGGCGGCGGGACGTTTGGTGCCGTAACGGCCCGTACGCCGCCGCCGGCAGTCTCCTGCAGCAATGTCCGCCGGGCGTCAGACCGTCCGCCGCTGACCGTGTTCTGATCTGATGACCGGACTTACCCTCTGGGGAAACCTGTTCACTGCACCGTCGCGCGCCGCCAGCTCGCCGAGAAGCAAATCGGGACCCCTGAGGTCCACCGGGAGCCGCCGATCAGTCGCGCCGGGCGCCGTTCACTTCCCGGACAAAAGCGGACACCAGTTCCCGAAGGTCCGCCGCCACCTCCTCTGTGTACGTATTTCCCAGCTCCACCTGGTCCTGCAAATGCCTGCAGTAGCTGCTTAGCCGGGCTGCCCCAGCCATGGTGGAAGTGATTCTCAGGCTGATGATGGCATCCGTTGCTGCCTCCGCATCCCCGTTAGCCAGCTCCTGGAGGATCCGGGCCTGACGGTGCGGCAGCAGTTGCGAGTATTCATTGAGGAACCTCTTCGCGGCCGCTTCGCCGGCTTCGTCAGCGAGCTCCATCAGCTGCAGTGCGTCGTAAACAGGCACGGAACGGTCAAACGCAAGCCCCGTCACCCCTGGTCCGTGCCCGGATGGACCTGCTGTGGGCAAGGTTGCATGTGTCATTGAAGTTGTATTCCTTATTCCTGAGGCCGGGAAGCTGCCGCGCGGCCTCCGTCCAGCCTTCCCCACTCCGCTCAAGACCCCGCCCGCCTTTGCTCAAGAGTTGATCAAGAACTGCAGTGAACAGGTACGCACCATGGGATTGGGCGACACGTTTGAGCAACATGCCCCGCTTCACGGAGCGCCGGAGGCCAGGCAGCGCCTTGGCCGCCGGCGCATCGACCGCTTCGGCGATGCCCCGCTGCGGCTGCGGCAGGCTGGCGCCATATGCTAAGGCCGGTTTGTCGCCGACCGCCGCTTTCGGGGGGCTGGCCCTGCCGGTCATAGCTTCCGGCAACCCGGTGGCGGCGTCGACATGTGCCGCTGTGCGCGCGTTCCTGGCTTCTCGCCTTCGCTGCTAGCGGGAGCCGAAGCTCCGGCTCCCCCATCGGGGGCTGTGGGCGACGGGAGGCCCAGCGTGGCCGCCGCCAGTGAGCAGTTCACCGCGGCGACGTCCAGAAAGGCCGCGTCAAAGGCCTCCTCGGTTCCTGTCATGTCGGCCACCCACTCCACGCATTCGGTGTGCTGCGGATGCGTCGGGTCAGCCAGGGCGTCCAGAAGTTCTTCGTATCCGGGAAAACCACCACAGTCTTCCAACGGGCCACGCCTGGCGCCGTCAACCAGCAGGGCCGGCGGGGTAACGCCCCGTGCGGGCCGGCGGGATACCAGATCAAGCCGGTGCAGCCAGCTGTCTCCGAAGTCGTACTCGTAGAACGCGGTCCCCGAGCCGCTGGTGAACAGCTCCTGCAGGGTGCAGCCCTCTTCCGCCAGGTCCGTTGGTTCTTCACACCAGTGCCGGGGCATCCATTGCGGCGGGTCGGGATATTCGCCGTTGACGGGCCGCAGCGGCATGAAGGGGTGGCCGTCGGTGAACCGGTGCAGATGCAAGTCCTCCCAGCCGAAGGCCGTCTGCAGGGCCTCGTGGACGCGGTCCAGGGACAACGACCCCAGCAGCTCAAGCCGGCGCCAGATCAGCGGGTCGGTCTCAACCAGCTCCACCCGCACGTCCAGAACCCAAGCGTTTCCGTCCGGGTCCGACATCCCGTGCTCCTGTTCCACGGAACCATCCTTCCAGACGCCGCCGGCCAATTCCCGAACCGCCGTCGCCCGCACCCAAAAACCCCGATGCGCACGGTCAACGAAAAAGCCATCCCCACAATCCGGGCCCTACCGGAATAACGGCCCAAAAGAAAGTCAAATAAGCCACTGCGACACATTTGCACATCATCACATACGCGCTGAATGGTGCAGAATCGGGGAATACCAATTAGACCAATCATCTGTCGCAATTGATTTATTCTTCATGGTCTAGAGGGTGATAATCTTGGTGCATGGCACGCAAAACAGTCGTTATTTTGGAAGATGATCTCGACGGATCCGAAGCAGACGAAACCATTAGTTTTGCTGTCGACGGCGCCGAATATGAGATCGACCTGAACACCGGACACGCCAACGAACTCCGCGAGGCCCTGGGCCGGTATATCCACGCCGCCCGGAAGATCACAGGAGGACGGGGCCGCCAGCCCCGCAAGCCGGCGATTGGCGTGGACGCCAAGGCCATCCGCCTGTGGGCCATTGATAACGGGCTGCAGGTCAATACCCGCGGCCGGATCCAGGCCGACATCGTCGAAAAGTACCAGGCCGCCCACTGACCAAATACCGCGGCAAACCGCGCCGGCCGGCGCGGCAGTAGTCGGCTCTTAAACCAGTTGACGTTAAAGTAGCAATCGTATTAGGCCCCGGATTAAAGTCGGCCCGTTCGAGCTGTTTCCTTTGGTGCTTGAAGGCGTCATGCCGTGAAACCCTGCACGCGCCGCTCCCCCGGGACCGGTCAGCAGTTGTTGCCATTCTGAATTCCGCCCCTGGTGGTGCACGCCCTGAATTAGGTGTTGCGCCCGAAGTGTCTCCGGCCGGCGCGCTTAGGCTTTCTTCATGAGAGTCGCCAAGTCGGACATCATCGCCGGATTGCCCGCGACGGTGGCACGCAGCCTCGTCCGCCTGTACCAGGGTGGCGCCTCCGTCCAGGAAACGGCCGACAATCTCCTGCGCAAGAGCGGCATCGACGACGGCGGGGCTGTCTTCGCCCGCCTGGAGGCGGCCGGCTACCTCGCCAAGTCCGATGTCGACGATGACGGCTACGTCTGGTGGGAGGCGACCATCCTGGGCAATGCGCTGGCCATGGCCAGCTTTGGGAAACCGACCAGCCGGAAAACTGCCGACCGCCTGGTCGCCGGGCTGCTGGAGCGCGCACACCACTACAACGCCGAGCCCGGCAGGCCGCTGTTCATCGCACGGCTTCGGCTTTTCGGCAGCTACCTGAAGCCAGAGATCGACCCACTGGGCGACGTCGACGTCGAACTCAGCTATGGCAGCCGCATTACCGACCCTGCAGCGGTCCGGGAGTACACGAAAGCCCGTGGACAGACATCTCTTTCCTACATCGATCAGCTCTTCTGGCCCCAGAAAGAGTTGGTCCAGTACCTGCGCAACCGCTCCACGGCACTGAACATCACCCTCCAGGACATCGACCAGTTCACCGACACCAGCGAGGTGCTGTACAGGATTGATAGTGACTCCGATGCCGAGCCGCCGCCAAGTGAGGGGAACGTGGCAGGCAAAGTCTGAAGAGGAAGCAGGCCGGAGCACCCGTCGGCGCCCAGTCCCCCAAGTCCGGGCAGGACCGGTCGCGGTTTTGGACGGGCGTCAAGGCCACCCGCCGCCCAAGATGTAGCCTGCCGCGTCTGCTGCCCTGTGCTGCGCACCCATGAAACTGGACCGGACGGTGCCAGGCTGGCGGGCGGGCCGGCGGCGTGGGCGTCGAAAACAACTGTTCGAGTAGCCGATGAATGGAAGACCCGGTCACGTAGTTCCAAGGTTCCGCAATGTTTCCGCAGGCTCCCTTGCCCAGACTTGGCGCGCCGGATGAACGCCATCCTGCCGGCGAAGTCAGGAGCACCGGACCCTGGGCGTCTCCCCCCAGCACGTCCAGCGTCCGGTGCGGGGTCGCTCACCGGCCACAGGCTCTTCAGCAGCTGCCTCCGACCTATGACCGTCCGGGCGGACGCCCCGCACGTGAGTCCTTGTGAGTTTAGTGAGTTTTGTGAGTTTGACCGGCATGTCCCACTTTCTTGGTAGTGGGACACTCAAGTCTGGGGCACCACCAGCACATCTCGCCTCCTGAGTCCTGTGTGAGGGCTCAGAGGCCGAGGTGTCCTGTGGCTGCGAGGACTGTGTCGAGCCAGGGAACGCGGTTGGCGAATCGGGCGGTCTTTTCCGGGGCTGTCCATCTGAAGGACTCGTGTTCCCAGTCCAGTGAGAGCCTGCGCTTGGAGGTCATGGCGGTGAAGGTGTGAACGATCCAGGTTGCGCCCGTGTTGTCGATCAGGGTGAGCGTTGGCCCTGGTGCTAGGTCAAGGATTTCGGTTCGGGTCAGGCCGGTTTCCTCTGCCAGCTCCAGGACTGCCTGTTCCCGTGGCGACGCACCTGGTTCAAGGTATCCGGTGATGCAGTGCCATCGTCCGCGGTCGTGACCTACGGTGTTGCTTCTCTTGAGCATGGCGATTTTTCCGCGCCATTGGAGGACGACTGCCACGACACTGTGACTTGCTGGGGTCTCCGGGGTGTGAGTTTTTGCATCGGCTACGACGGTCATGGTTGCCTCCCCTCGGATCCTTGGCGTTTAGTGCGCTGTCGTCTGGTGGGCGTAGGCCTGCTCAAGGTAGAGGCCATGGTGAGCAAGCAACCGGGTCCCCGAGGCGGGTTTCGGGGCCGGACGATTTGCGCTGCGATCCGAAGGGTCCGGACTCGTCGTTGGGGAAGATTGGTGCGTTCAGCACTCCGGCTACCCTCTTTCTTGACGTGGTCCCAGTCGGGATGAGTAATGGTCGGGGTGGTGCATCAGCGCCTGAGTCCTCGTGTTGAGGTCCGGCGTCCGTGTGATGCGCAGCAGGCTCGTGTCAGGAAGCGATTGATTCCATGGCGGCGAGTTCACGGAATTTGGCTCCGTGCCAAATCAGCGGGTCGTTTTCGCCCGACCCGAGCTTCACGACCTCCAGCAGGATCATCCAGTGGTCACCGGACTCGGATACGTCATATACGGAGGTCTCCAGCCACAGAGCTGCGTCGTCGATGAATACGGCTCCGTTGTTGCCGACTTCGGCGGAGACTCCGTCGAAGCGTGAGGCCCGGTCTTTGCTGGCAAGCTTTCGCGTCAGCCATCCCTGGTTTTTGGCGAAGATTGAGACTCCGATCGAGGCTGCGTCTTTCATGAGGTCCCAGGTTTCGGAGGACTTCTGGACTGCGACGGCGACCAAGCAGGGTTCGAGGGAAACTCCCACCATGAAGGAGGAGGCCACGAGTGCGTGTTTTTCGCCCTGCTTCTCCACAGCGAGGACGGACACGCCGGAGGGGAACTGCGCGAAGGTTTGGCGTACCAGCAGCGTGTCGTCTTCGAATGCGGCTACTTTGAGCTGACTCATGATGATCATGTTCCTTTCGCGGTGGTCTTATCCACCACATCGTTTTGTTTGCTTCCCCCCGGCGGCCGGATGGTGCCGGTGGTGCTCGGCGCCCTCGCGTGAGGGCGCCGAGCGGCGGTTACTTGGCGACGAGCGCCGTGTTGCTGTTTTGCGGAATGGGCAGCCCGAGGTTCTCCCGCAGTGTCCGGCCAGTGAATTCGGTGCGGAAGACGCCGCGGCGCTGCAGTTCAGGCACGACCTGGTCGATGAACTTGGGCAGGGACCTCCAGGGATTTGCGAAGGAGAGGTTGAACCCGTCGCTTCCTTCCGTGGTGACCCACTCTTCGATGAAGTCGGCGATCGTTGCCGGGGATCCGGCGAAAGCTCCTGAGTCGCCTGAGCTCCATCGCATGGCAAGTTCTCGGATGGTCAGGTTTTCGCGGCGGGCGAGGTCCACGGCGGCTTGCTGCCGGCTCTGGTGCCTGTCCTTGTTCACCGGAATTTCCGGGAGCGGCCCGTCGAGCGGGTAGCCCGAGAGATCGAAGTAGAGCGTCTGTTCCAGCAGGTCCAGGGCAACGGCAGGGTCGACAAGTCCGTTCAGTTCGGCGAGCTTGGCCTGGGCTTCCTCGTCGGTGTCTTCGACGACCAGTTCCAGCCAGGGAAGGATCTTCAGGTGCTCGGGGTCGCGGCCAGCTTCAACGGCCTTCTGCTTCATTTCGCGGTAGAGGACGCGGGACGACTCTAGATCTTTGAGTGCGATGAACATGATTTCTGCGTGCCGTGCAGCGAACGACTTGCCATCTGCCGAGACTCCGGCTTGGGCGAAAACGGGATAGCCCTGGGGTGTGCGGGGAGAGTTGAGGGGACCTGCTACCGAGAAGAACTGTCCTTCATGGTTGAGGCGGTGCATCTTCGTGACGTCGAGGAACTGACCGCTTTGCTGATCCCGCAGGAACGAGTCCGACTCGAAGCTGTCCCAGAGCCCGGTGAGCACGTTGAAGTATTCTTCTGCTTTTTCGTACCGGAGTTCGTGCTGCAGCATTCCGGACTGGCCGAAGTTGGCAGGTTCGGTGCCCAGGTGGCCGGTCACGATGTTCCAGCCGGCCCGGCCGTTGCTCAGGTGGTCGAGCATCGCCAGCTGACGGGCCATGAGATACGGCGGCACGAACGTCGTGTTGCCTGAAACGATCAGACCGACGCGCTCTGTGACCTGCGACAGGGCTGCGGCGAGGGTGAACGGCTCCGGACGGAATAGCCATGCGCTCTTTTCGAGGACCTCATCCTTGCCTTCGGCGTAGGTCAGGCTCCAGGTGTCGGCCACGAATAGTGCGTGCAGCTTTCCGCGCTCCGCCTCGGTTGCGTAGAACTTGTACAGGTCCGGATTGATCCACTGTTCCGGGTCAACGCCCTGCTCGCGCCATGATCCCCGGTGGAACACCGAGGTGAACAGGTTCAGCACCGCCTGCTTGCGATCGGCTACTGCCTCGCTCATAACGTTCTCCTTCAATCTCGCTTGGTTCCTTCTCAGAACCATCAGTCAATTTGTTTTTTGTATTTTATAAAATCTGAACTGGGAGGACAACCCTGTGCCGTGAATTTTCGATGCGGGCTTTGGCTAAGCGTCATTGGGGGCAAAGGGTGTTGCCGGCCATGACGGTCGCGGGGTTGATTCTGGCCGGGATGAGAGTGTGCCGTTTCATCGGACAGGCGTGCTCTGCGCGGCGCAGGACGTGACGTGGGGGTGGAATATATGCCAAGCTGTGCTACATGGCAAAATATAAAATCGAAAAGCCGCAGCGGCGTTTGCTGCTCGGGGATTCCGTGACGGCTGAGATTCGAGGATTGATCCTCCAGCGCGAGGTCAGCCCTGGTGATCACTTGGGACTGGTCGAACTGGCCACCGCTATGCGGACCAGTATCACTCCGGTTCGTCAGGCGTTGCTCCAGCTTGCCCAGGACGGCTGGGTTACGCATGAGCCGCATCGTGGCTTCCGCGTTGCCCCGCTTAACCGCAGTGATGTCATTGATACGTACCGTGTGTGGGCCATGGTGGAGGGTGAAATCGCCGCGCACGCGGCGGGGCGCGCCACATCTTCCGATATTGAATCGCTGCGGGCGGCCGACCGTCGGCTGGTCGACCTTGAAGACCACTCGGGCGAATCCGCTCTGGAGCTGAACGATGAGCTTCACTACGCGGTCCACCGTGCGAGTGCTGCACCGAAGCTGGTGTGGTTCGCCCAGACCGCCCGCCGATCGGTGCCTCTTCAGTTCAATCAGGCCTTCACGGTCGTGCCAGGTTGGGCTGAGTTCAACCGCTATGGTCACACGATCATCATTGATGCCATCGCCGGGCATGATGCCGAGGCCTCCCGCAAGCTCATGTCGGAGCACTTCGTGGAGAGCGGCATGCTGCTGGTTACGCATCTTGATTCCCTTGATCTGTGGTCCGAAACGGCTGACCCTGTTGCGGAGGATTGACGGCCAGCCGTCCCGGACCCACGGTCTTAGCGGCTAGTCGACCAAGGCGCTCTTGGCCGTTTCCCGGGCAACCAGGGCCGCGACCAGCGCGATGCCGTTTGCCAGGGCCGAGAACAAGACGATGCTCAGGGTGTTTGGCGGCCCGCCTGCTCCGACGAGAAGCGCCGAGCAGATCAGCGGCGTCAGGCCGCCGAGCGAACCTGCCAGCTGGTATCCGAGCGATGCTCCTGTGTAGCGAAGATGCGTCGGGAAGAGCTCGCCGATCCAGGCCGCGGTTGGGCTGTAGCACATCGAGTGGCCGAAGTTCACGATTACGGTGGCGATGAAGACCCCGCCACTGGCGTGCGCGTTCATCCCTTCGAAGAGATACCAGACCCCGCCTGCCTGAACGAGCAGACCGGCAATGAAGATGCCCTTGCGCCCGATGTAATCGGAGAGCGCTCCGAACACTGGCTGGAAGAGGAACCCGACGACGCTTCCCACCAGGACCATGGTCGACATTTCCGTCCGGCCGAAGCCGATCTGGGCGCCGTACGCCGCGGCGAAGGTGCTGTAGATGGAGCTGATCACGAACGGGCCGATGGTCAGTGAGGTCGCGAGAATCAGGTTGCGCGGCTGGCGCAGTACCTCGATCAACGGAGCTTTCTGCTGGTCGCGCTTTTCTGCCTCGCGCAGGGCTTTGAGGAAGACCGGGCTCTCATCGACTCCCTTGCGGATCAGCAGACCAACGAAGACGAGCAGGGCCGAGGCGATGAAAGGGACGCGCCAGCCCCAGGACATCAGCACGTCTTCGGGCATCATCGTCACGAGGGTGAAAACACCGGTCGAGAGCAGGATGCCGCCGTACAGGCCCATCTGCGGGAAGCTGCTGGCCAGCCCGCGCCGCTTGTTCTGGTGCTCCATCGCGATCAGGACGGCGCCACCCCATTCGCCGCCGGCTGCGATTCCCTGAGCGGTTCGCAGCACGACCAGGATGACCGGTGCCAAGATGCCGATCGTGGCGTAGGTCGGCAAAAACCCGATCAGCGTTGTGCAGACGCCCATGATGAGCATCGAGAGGACGAGCATCTTCTTGCGTCCGATTTTGTCACCGTAGTGGCCCCAGATGATGCCGCCGATGGGTCGTGCCAGGAAGCCTGCGGCGAGCGTGGCGAATGATGCGAGCACGCCGACGGTGGGCTCAAGGGCGGGGAAGAAGATCTTGTTGAAGATAAGGGCGGAGGCGACTCCGAAGATGTAGAAGTCGTACCACTCGATGAGTGAGCCGGCGAAGCTCGAAAGGAGCACGCGGCGAATTTGTTTGGCTGACGAGGGCTGGATGATGTCCGAATCGACATCGCTTACTTTGGACTCTTCGCGTTGCTGCACGAGATCCTCCTTTGCATCACGGCGTTGCGGTTGGGGTGTCCCTGGGATACTTGCGAACGGCGAGTAAACCGTTACGGAGCCGGGATGGCTCCTGGGGTCTTAGTGGTTTGGTCGGGGCGGACGCATCGAGGTGTGATGCGAACGGTTTTAGGGATCCCGACGCGTGGACGGAGCGGGCACCGCTGGGAAGCGTAAGCCAACCTGGGTGCGTGCTCTTGGTAAGGTCCTTTAGCGCGCCCCGGCCAGAAGCCTGGCGGGGTTCAGGACGGTGATCTGGTGAATGTCCGCGTCGGACACACCCCGCTCACTCAGGGCCGGCAGGATGTCCTGGGAGATCCGCTTGTGGTGCCAGTTCGGCATCACGCTGCTGCGGTACGACGGGGGCAGGTTGACGCTGAAGATTCCTGCGTCGTGGGAGAGGGTGAGCTTGTCGGCGTAGCCCAGCTCGATCAGCTGCACCGTGGTCTCGATGCGCTTTTCGTCCTCAAGCATGATCTCCATCCCGAACCGGTCCAGGCCAAGGGGCGAGCCGTTGTCCATCAGTTCGCGCAGGTAGGCGATGTCGGTTGAGTCGCCGCAGTGGCCGATCAGCACGTGTTCCAGGGGGATGCCCTGTTTGCGGAAGTATTCCTGCTGGTCGCGGCCGCGGAACTCATCGGCGTGGGTGTGGGTCGTGATGGGAGCGCCGGTCTGTCGGTGCGCTTCGGCTGCTGCGGCGAGGACCCGTTCGACGTCCGGGGTGATCCCTGGGGTGTCGGTGGCGACCTTGATGATCGAGGCTTTGACGCCTGTCTCGGCGATGCCTTCGGTGATGTCCCGGATGAACAGGTCCGCCAGGGGATCTTTGACTCCGAGGTGGCCTTCGGGGCTGTGCGTCTTGAAGAAGGTGGGCAGCGCATCGAAGATGTAGTAGCCCGTGCCAACGATGATGTTGACGTCGGTCTTCGCAGCGACGCGCTGGATCAGTGGGATGTTGCGGCCAAGGCCAGGGACGGTGAGGTCGACGATGGAGTCGATACCCAACTCCTTGAGCTCGTTCAGGATGGTGGCGGCACGGTCGATCATGACTTCATCGCCGTCCCATTCGGGCGAGGGCCAGTTCTGCTCGATCTCGGGATTCTTGGTGAAAATATGTTCGTGCGGTAGTACGGTCCCGAGCTGTTCGATGCTGATAGGGCCTCGTACGGTGTCAATCGTTGGCATGTCTTTGCGTGCTTTCTCTGCGCTGGTTCTGGGTGGGTTAGTCAGCCTGCAGGCTTTGCAGGCCGGAACGGATCAGGGTGTAGTCGGAGGCTGCGGTGACCATCGCGTAGCCTTCCTTATGCAGTTCCGAGGGCCGGCCGCTGACTGCGGCGATCTTTCCCCGGATAACGCAGGCATCGCGGATGGTCTTGATCGCCGCGAGGGTACGTTCGTCGGGGTTCTGGGACAGGCTTTTCGGTTCTCCCCCAAGGCTCACTGAAAGGTCGGCGGGGCCGATGTACACCCCGTCAATGCCGGGAACGTCGAGGATCTCGTCGATTGCCTCGACGGCGGCTTTGGACTCGATCATGACCAGGCACACTGTTCGGGAATTGACGACGGCCGGATCAACGCCCACTCCGTGCACTGCCCTCATAGGTCCCCAGCTGCGCGAGCCCAGGGGGGCGTACTTGCAGGCCCGCACAGCCCGGGCCGCGGCCCCGGCGTCCTCGACATCGGGCACGATGACGCCCTCAGCTCCAGCGTCGAGGGCAGCACCGATGAGGGCGGGCTGGTTTTCTGCCACCCGGACAAGCGCTGCGGTGTCGGTTGGAGTGATGGCCCTCATCATCTGAAGCAGGCGTTCCTGGGTCACGTGACCGTGCTGTTGGTCGACATAGACGTAATCGAAGCCCGCCATCGCGAACTCCTCGGCGATCTGCGGTTCCCCGAACGCGCAGGAGAGGCCGCGTAGCTGCTCTTTGGCGTCGATACGGTCCCGCAGGAAGCGGGTCGCGCCAATCACGGGGCACCAACCGCAACGTTTTCCTGGGCCGCGGACGCTGCCGGGGTGAGCCAGGTTTCGTCGAGCTCTTCGACCGATCCTGCTCCCAGCAGTTGCATCGTGCGGGTGAGCTGATTGTTCAGCTGCGCGAGCACGTGTTCCACGCCTGGCTGTCCGCCGGCGGCCAGTCCGTAGGCGGCGGCCCTGCCGACGAGGACTGCCCGTGCGCCGGTGGCCAGGGCTTTGACGACATCGCTTCCGCGCCGGACGCCACTGTCCAGAAGCACCTCCGCGCCGTCACCGACGGCTTCGACAATCGCTGCCAGGGCACGGATCGTCGCCGGTGCCCCATCAAGCTGGCGGCCGCCGTGGTTCGAGACCACAATCGCGTCCGCGCCTAGAGCCTTGGCCCGGTGCGCATCGGCGACCGTCAGGACACCTTTGATGATCAATGGGCCATCCCAGTAGCGGCGCATCCAAACAATGTCATCCCAGCTTGGGGAGTGCGACTCCTTGCCGGTGCGGCTCAGGCTGGAAAGTTCCATGGGCTTGCCGTCCGGAGTGATGTCGGCCGTATTCGGCAGAGCGAACGGCATCCCATCGCGCATGAAACGCAGAACCCAACCAGGTCGGTTGATGACCTTGGGCGCCATCCGAACTATGTTGCGCAGGTTGATACGCATGTCGTAACTGAAACCGTTGCGGAAATCGCGTTCACGGATGCCGGCAACAGGTGTATCGATCGTTGCCATGAGCCCGAAATAGCCCGCGGTCCGGGCACGTTCAACCAGCGACTTCATGGCTTTCTCATTCGAGAACCTGTAAGCCTGGAAAACCTTGAGGCCAGGGACGTCAGCGATCTCTTCGAGGCTGAATCCTGAGGCCGATGTTGCAACATGAATGGTGCCAGCCGCCGCAGCAGCCCGGGCCACAGCAAGGTCACCGTCCGGGTGCAGCAAACGCATCCCGCCGCACGGGGCAGTAAGCACCGGCATGGAAATGTTCTGTCCGAGCACCGTTGTCTTGAGCTGCGGATCCCCCACCCACACGCCATTGCGTGGTGCAAAAGACAGTTCGGCGAAAGCTTCGCGGTTCGCTTTCAGCGTGACCTCGTCCTCGGCTCCCCCATCCACATATTCGAAAATCGACCGCGGAACACGCCGCGCCGCCGCACTTCGTACGTCCTCATAATTAAGCAGCCCCGTCAGCCGGGAGCTGCCAACGCCGCTCACGCGATACCTCCCGCGAGGCCCGCGGCATAGGAGCCAACAAACAGGCGTGAACCGGCCGATACCCGCCTGCACCGCCGCGCCGGCAACTGGTGCATTGCATTCGACCTCCTCGAATCGAGCCAAGCCAATCTCATTCGTGGTCCTTCCTTGAATATCCGCTCTGAGCACTGCAGGGCGCAACCACCGAGTGATCCGCTCCTGAGCCAGGCCTCCAGAGTGTGACCTGGATCCCATAGATCAGAACGATAACAGCGATTTTGTAAAATGCAAATGATTTTTTACTCACCACCCGAGGCGCTGAGACTCCACTGGCGTAGGGCGACCCCGCAACAGGCTCCACCGCTGCCCGCGGGCGAATCTTGCCGCGGCGGCGCCGCTTACTTCAACGTCTTGCCGAACAACAGCCCAGCGGATACGCCCCACTCCCCTGCGAGCAGAAATGTCCCGTCGGATCTTTTTTTGCAAAAAATAAAATGTTACGGTTGGCGCCATCCAGGATGTTCCTGGAGTTCAAACCGGGAGGCACCAGTGAACAGCTCAACGTCGAGCCCCGCAGGGCCATACATCGACATTCACATCGATCCAGACCTTTGGATTCCACCCTTTGTCCGTGTCCCCGCTAAAGGAGCTGGATCCCAGAAGGAAGCCGGCGCGTCAAGGCGGTTCGACCTGAGGCGTCCGCTGAGCCGCTTCAAAAGGGCACGCGTGGGCGTCGTGGCCCCCTTCGGTCGGGCCATAAGCCAATCAATTCGAGTCTCTAAAGAAGCCAACATGCATTCCTGGGAGCTCAGCGGCGCGGCCAAGAATCCAACTCATCGCACGCCCTCTACGTCGGTTGCTTGGGCCGGATGGTGGCCAGATGACCCGGCCGCCAACTTCTAATACCACCTCAAAGGCTCAGCCGTCTCATGAGCGCCATCGGGAACTCACCGCGGTCCCGGCACAGAGCGCGGAGCTGGGATGACGCGCAAAAGAACCCCGGCCTGTGCCGACTGGTCTTTGGCAAAATACGAGAGGACCGAAGGTCCATGATGCGGCAGCCGCAATCGGCATACTTCGTACTGGATGCAGAACAGAGCTCTGCAGAAGCGTGGAACACCTTCTACAGCATGCTCCCCCGCCACGACTGGGAGCGCCTGGTCGGCGCACTTGTCGACGTATACCGTCGAGGCCAATACCTCCGCACGGGAAAAGTGGACGCCGTTAGTGGTGACGGGGACCTTGCGTGGATCGGGCGAAACGGCGTCGACGCAAGAATGATGATCGACAAATCGCTCGGATACGAACTCCGTACGCGATACCGGCCCTCCCAAAGGACCCCTGGGCCCTGAAGTCAGACAAGGCCTGGCTCAGCGCGCGATATCTCTGCGATTATGCCGGAGCCATACGTATCTGGGACAGAATCACGCATTCAAGGTGGGCTACCTTCATACCGCTCAGGATGTCCCACTTCCTTGGAACTGGGACAGCACGATGGTGTCACTCCGCCAGCAGTTCGATCCGCGTCGTTCCTCGTAATCTGAACGTCCCGCATGTTATTCCAAAACGTGCCGCCGCTGACGTTCGACGCGATGACCTCTGGGTTCACTTAGCCCTCACGTCTAAGTTCGGCACACGCCAACCTGACGCCCGAAAACCTGCACCTCTTGACGTTTGTCCGGGAAGGCCCTAGAACTCAATCCCACGTGTAAGAGGGTTGGAGGCATCGTGGCTGGTCAACGGATTGGGTACGTACGCGTGAGCACGCTGGATCAGAACGGGAAGCGCCAGCTCGATGGGCTGGTTCTGGACCGGGACTTCACGGGCCAGGCCTCCGGCAGGGACACCGCCAGACCGCAGCTGACCGAGTTACTGAGGTTTGCCCGTGACGGGGACACTGTCGGGGTGCACAGCATGGACCGGCTCGCCAGGAACCTCGATGACCTTCGCGCCCTGGTCCAAGGCCTCACCCGTAAAGGCGTGCGGGTGGAGTTTGTCAAAGAGGGCCTGGTCTTTACCGGTGAGGACTCCCCCATGGCCAACCTCATGCTCTCGGTCATGGGCGCCTTCGCTGAATTCGAGCGCTCCCTCATCAGGGAACGCCAGCGCGAAGGCATCGCCTTGGCCAAGCAGCGCGGCGCCTACAAGGGGCGGAAGAAGACCCTGACGCCAGAACGAGCGGCCGAACTGGTTCAGCGGGCAGCCGGTGGTGTTCCGAAATCCGTCCTCGCCCGTGATTTCGGCATCAGTCGGGAGACCGTGTACCAGTACCTACGGCTCGCGACCCTTCCGTAGCAGTTCCAGGGCTAGGATTCCGAGGTCTCGTTGTCCGAACAACGTTAGCTTGACGAAATCACGGTTATCGGCGCTCAAACCACGGGAGTGGAAGTAGCTGCGAGAACTCCCGTTACCGGTCATCAGATTCGCCCGGTTGTCGTCCTTTGGCAGGATTCAGCTGGGAGACTGTCCTCGTGAATATAGACATCAAAGCCATGCTCTGTCGGGTCGTGGACCAGGTGTTCGACGAGGACTTCACCGTGGCGGATGTCAGCTCCAAAGACGAACCCTGGCTGCACTGTGTTCACGTTAGCCGCGCCGACAAGGACCGCACCGCAATCATCCGAGCCAGCTACGAATGGATAGACGCCTTCGTCCCGGAGCTCAACGTCCAGGCAACACTTTTCGACTACGACGACGTGGAGTTGGAGAAGGAGGCCGACCTCCTAAGGCTCTGCAGGGTTATGCGCGCATACCTTGAAGGCAACGGACACGTGGAGGAGCGGCGGCGGTTGTTCCGGCGCGGCACGAACTCCGTCTTGAGGATCGAAGCCGACGGCTTGGTATGGCGACTAGGCAGGAACCATTACGTGGTGCCTTACCCGTAGAGCCATCCATTCGAGACATCCGCAGGCCTCCCGAGCGCGACTGTACGCCAGCCAGGGCTGGCTTGACGGAATACCCGTTATCGGCGTGCCAGCCCGCCGTGATTCGACCAGGTATTCGCGCGGCTTCAGCTCCTCGACCCTGGGTTAACCTCGGTGCACCGCCCACACGTTAGGCCCGGCAACACCGAACCTGCCGGCCGGTCTGTAGCGGAGGCTTGTCGGACGCTTCCGGGATGCAGCCGCCTGGCATCAGGATGTCCAGCACCTCGTCGGGCGCTTGAATGATCAGTGCCCGGCCTGGCTTGTAGGAGCACAGGGCGGCCGCGATCCCGAGCGGAGTGTCATCGCCATGATGCCCCTCTGTAGTCGTGGTTCTCACCGGATTGTGTCACGTGCCCACCGTTACCTGTCAGCGCGCTTGCCGGGTTACGGGCAGGCCAAAGTCTTTCAGCCAAGCAAAACTTGCTTCGCTTTCTTAACCCGGTTCACAAGGGAAAAAGAAAACGCCCGGCGAGAAGGTGCTGCCGTCTGAGCCACACCGTGAGACTTAGGCTGTTGATCATGACTCTTCAGCGGGGGCAGGTCCCTCCACGGCCATCCCGGCCTCCAGTATCGAGCCTCCGCCAACCCCGTAAGAACTGGTGGCGTGAAGTGCTGGTAGGACTGATCTCAGGCGCAGTTGTCGCCGTTGGATCCCTCATTAGCCAGAGCGTCGTAGACGACCAGAGATCAGACCGAGAGCAGCTCGCCTCCGAGCAGATGGCTGATGAGGCTGACCGAAGAGAGAACCTGAGGTTCGTTCGCGACCGGTCCTCCGACGAGGCGTCCGCCAAGCCCTTTAGCGACATCGATCTGCAGGGGCAGAGCCTTGGGGGACTGAAGCTAAACAAGGCCGACTTCAACGGCGCCACCCTTCGCGAGGCCTCCTTGGACGGTTCCTCCTTGGCTGAAAGTACCTTCGTGAATTCGGGGCTAAACAAGGCGAGTTTCGCCGACGCTGACCTCACCCGCACGAATATCTACTTCTCGGACGCCACGGATGCTCGATTCGCACGTGCAAAGCTTTCGGGCGCATCCCTGAGCTTCGTTACCCTCGACAACGCCGACCTTCGCGGAGCTGATTTGTCGAAGGCTGATGTCTATCAAGGGCATCTCGTGAACGCGGACCTCCGTGAAGCAAAGCTCAACGGAGCCAAGCTTCATGAGTCCAATCTCACCGGTGCGAACTTCAGCGGGGCCGATCTTCGTGGAGCAGACCTCAGCGGCTCCGTGCTGGAGTCGAACACGTGGAAAAGCACCGTGACGGGCCAGGCCTTCTACAGAGGAGTCGAAAGCTCGCCCGTCGTCACCCTTCTCGCATGCGCAGACGCCACCACCATCTGGCCTGAGGGATTCACGCCACCCGAGACGAAGCCGGACGGCTGCAACACCGACTCCACTCGTTCCCTTCTGGACGAGGCACGGCGCCTGGCCACGCAGTGAAAGCAAATCCGACCCGTAAAGTAGGTCAGTGTGCTGACGCGTCTACAGGAATTAGTTCTGGACCCTGATCGCCATGTGAGATCCGATCAGGAGTTCGCCGCCTTTTTGACCCGCCCCGAAGTTGCAACCCTTGGCTGGCCAGCAGAGGTGGTCCGGCAGTGGTTGTGGGACTTTGGCGACCGCAACGAGCTGGTCAACGACTATGGTGACGTACCACTGGACCGTTTGGCCTGGGTCCTGGAAGAAGTCCCTGCCGCTAATTTCGACGCCATGCCCACCGGAGCCAGCGAAGCCGGCCTAATCGAGGAGTTCGCCGCACAACACCGGCACTGGCTGATTGCAAAGTCGCGGTACAAGCCGCTCGTCAAAGCCGACTGGGAGGAGCACGGAACGTGGTCCGTGCCGCCGGTGCTGATTGACCGGTCTCTGCTCGATCCGCCCGGTGATGGTCTGCAGGTGGTGGAAGGCAGGACGAGGGTCGCGATCCTGCGTGGACGCCGCCGAGATGGGTTGACCACTGCGGACAAGCACCGAGCATGGGTGGGCAGACTGAAGGACTAACCGCCAGACGGTAAAGGGAGGTCAACCAACTTCTCTGGACAACGCCCTACGCAGACCGTCGAAATGCCATGTCGGAGAGTGACCAATCGGTTACGAATCAAGGTCTCTCAACCTGTATTACGGGCTGTCTCAGGCAGGACGGGCGATATCAGCGGTCCTTACACCCCCCCGATAAAACCGGCGTCGCCTGAGGTGCGGGGGCATGGGCTTAAACTCTTGCAGCTAGACAGCCTCAAAGCAGACGCTCTATTTAGCTGCGAGATTAGAGGAAACGGTGGAACTGACTCATCATTCGGAAGGCTCGCATGGTTGCTCAATTCAGATCCGCTAAAGACGCCTGTGGCTGCAACGTGGAACATGATTCTCGAGTCTCTCTAGATTTCCCACAGCCTAATTACCCCCTTCCACTCTTTGATAACCGTGTCCATGACGGTTCGCTTCCGGGGCAGTACAGCCAGCGTCACTTCACCATCCCTCTGAGCGAACAAGACGCAGAGGAGAACGGTGCTGCAATAAAGCGGCGATACCCTGACCTTGAACCGACCCTACTCCTTACGACTACAGGCAACGGACAGAACATCGATAATGCGGGTGCACGCCTTGATCTAGCAAAGTTCGAGCTTGAGAACTTCGAATCACACCTCCGCAGCTACAGGAGGTCCACCGTACTCATGCCGGCGGCCGTTCCGGGGCAGAAATCACTGGATCCAATTCTTGCCTGTTTTGGCAGGAAGCAGCTGAGAGACTGTCCTCGTGACTATCGACATCAAAGCCATGCTCCATCGGGTCGCGGACCAGGTGTTCGATGAAAACTTCACTGTGTCGAGCGTGAGCTCCGGAGACGATTCCTGGCTGCACGGTATTCACGTGAGCCGCGTCGAGAAGGCCCGCACGGCAATCATTCGAGCCAGCTACGAATGGATAGACGCCTTCGTCCCAGAGCTGAACGTCCAGACAACACTGTTCGACTACGACGACGTGGAGGCGGAGAAGGAGGCCGACCTCCGGAGGCTGTGCCTCGTTATCCGCGCATACCTTCAAGGCGACGGGCATGTGGAGGAGCGGCGGCGGTTGTTCCGGCGAGGCACGACTTCCACCCTGAGGATCGAGGTCGACGGCCTTGAGTGGCGTCTAGGCAGGAATCAGTCCGTCGTGCCTTACCCATAGAGGCGACCCTTGGTGAAATCCGAGCAGGCTGCCGCCTCGTGCACAACGGAACGTCTCGAGGGACAGCTTTACGAAATCGCAATTATCGGCGTTCCCAAACTGCCGGGCAGTCGTGGTGCCGGACGCTGGTGGTGCCGGACGCTGGGCCGTCGACTGATTTCCGCGGCTGCCTCTGCACAATCCTGCTCTTGGCAGTGCGGCCCCGGCCGCACTGGAACCGCGAGCACATTGCGGGATACAAGCCCCGCTTGATAAATAGCGGAAGCGTGCCCGACAATGCACTTCGCATCGTTGCAGAGAGGTAGCTAAAAATCGGTGACCTGGCACCACCGATCGCATTCGGTGAGGTCGCTGAAGGACTTATTTCGTGCGGCGCAGCCTGTCCAGTTCCTCTACATCGGCCAGCGACGGGCGGGTTCCCCGGTGGACCTTGATGCCTTCGGGTAGGCCGTCCACTGTTACCCGGGACCCGGAGACGTCGAACGTGAAGCGGGCTTCTCCCATGGCGACGTTTTCGGCGTGAAAGTCCCCCCACGTTTCGGGCAGTACGGGGTCGATCCAGAGCCCGCCAAGGGAGTAATGAGCATCGTGGCGCAAGAGGCTTCGGATGAGCATTATTGGGGTCGTTGCGGCCCAGGCCTGGGGTGAGCAGGCGGTTGGGTAGGGAAGGGGTTCGGGGCAGGCTGACCGGCTGAACCCGCAGAACAGTTCGGGCAGCCTGTGGTTCGTGTATTCAGCGGCTTCCATCAGTGCCGTCGCGATCCGCTGGGCCTCGGGGACGAACCCGTAACGCATGAGGCCGGCGACGATCAGCGCGTTGTCGTGCGGCCAGACGGAGCCGTTGTGGTAGCTGACCGGGTTGTAGGCGCCCATGTCCGCGGCCAGGGTGCGCACGCCCCAGCCGCTGAACATTTCCGGGGACATTAGCCGGTCGGCAACCTGCCGGGCCTTGTCCTCATCCACGATGCCGGACCACAGGCAGTGGCCCATGTTCGATGCGCAGGCATCGACGGGCTGTTTGTTCCGGTCCAGCGCAATCGCGTAGTATCCCCGGTCCGGCAACCAGAACTGGTCGTTGAACCGCTTCTTCAGCTGCTCGGCCCTGTCCCGCAGTTCGGCGGCCAGTGCCCGGTCGCCGGCGTCGTGGGCCATCCAGGCCCGGGCAACGTAGGCGCTGTAGACGTAGCCCTGCACTTCGCATAAGGCGATGGGCGGTTCCGCTATCCGGCCATCGGCAAAATTGATTCCGTCCCAGGAGTCTTTCCAGCCTTGGTTGATCAGTCCGTGCTCGTTGAGCCGCTCGTACTCGACGAACCCGTCGCCATCGCTGTCGCCGTAATCCCGGATCCAGTCCAGGGCGCGGTCCGCGTTGGGCATCAGGGCGGCGATGTCCTCGGGCGCGACTCCCCAGCGGCTCACTTCACCGAGCAGGGTCACGAACAGTGGCGTGGCGTCCGCGGTGCCGTAATAGGCTGACTTCCCGCCCAGAGTCACGCCCGTGGCGACGCCGAAGCGGACCTCGTGCAGGATCCTCCCGGGCTGTTCCTCGGTCAGCGGGTCCACTGCTGTGCCTTGGAGGTCGGCCAGGGTCTGCAGTGTGCCCAGGGCCAGCGGTGCGTTGATGGGCATCACCATGAACGAGGCGAGTAACGAGTCACGGCCAAACAGGGCCATGAACCATGGCGCTCCGGCAGCAACGACCATTCTGTCGGGGTTTTGCGGGTCGGTGATGCGCAGGGCTCCGATGTCAGCGTAGCTGCGGTCGGAGATGCGCTGGAGGGACGGGTTTCCGATCCGGACGGGTGGGATGCTGGCAACCCAGGACTGCAGCCGCCGGTCCTGGGGTGAGGTAGCATCCGGGGCCTCCTCTACGGATGGCAAGGACGGATTGACGCCCTCCACGACCGGGACCACCTCGACCCGGACGTTCCACTCCCCCTGTGCAGGTATGACTGTCTGGAAGTGAAAACCGTCGGCGCTGGCCGTGCCGGCGGGAGCCGTGACGATAACGCCCTTCCGGACATCCTGCCAAACTGCCTCCAGCCTCACCGCACCGTCCTCGACCTGCCTGGTCTGATTCCATTGCCGGTGGAAGCGCCCGTCCTTGACTTCGAAAAGGTCGGCGAAATCGGCGTCGATGGAGAGTGCGATTTCGCAGGCGGCGGGCCCTAATGCGTAATTGTGGATGATGATGTCCTCGACAAGGCCGCCCCCCAGTTTGCGCCTGCGCTCGACGGACAGCGGACTGTCGGCCCTGCCGTCGGACCGGATGGCCCTGCCAATGTAGCTTCCCTGGTAGGGAGCAGGCGTCCACGCGCCAAGGGCCTCCATTGGCTGGCCGTTGATCGTCAGGCACCAGCGGGACAGGATCCTGGTGTCCAGATGGAAGACGCCGTGAGGATGGTGAGGGAAGATGTCCCCATTCTGGAGGGATATGCAGAACGAGGATCCCTCCACCAGCGTCACGGCACCCTGCCCGATTGGCCCCGCTGCGTTGTCTGCATTCCATCCGGCCATCACAAGCTCCTCTTTGAGGTGACCAAGCCTTCATGCCTCCTCGAATCTACGCCCGGCTTGGAGGGAGCACCAGTGCAGTTCAATGCGTGGGGTCCACATCGGGGCCATCTCACCGCAGGGTTCCGCGATGGACGTTGAAGGGGTCCGAAACTTGGGATGGGAGCGGCAAGGACTAAGGGGCGTCGCCTTCCAGTCCGCCTAAATACTCGCCACGAGGTTCATGCGCCAGGCGTAGGCCGTGGCATCAGCCCTTCCACGGGCGCCGATCTTCCGGTACAGGTTGCTGATGTGGCGTCCAACGGTATCGATGCTGATGACCAGGTTCGCGGCGATGTCCCGGTTGGTGAAGCCGCTGGCGACCAGGCCCAGGATTTCGATTTCGCGCCGGGTCAGCCCGTCGGGGCTTTTTTCCGGTGCGCGGGAACCGGGGGCTGGAGTTGTGGGCTCCATCAGCTCCAGGAGGCGTTGGGGTGCCTGGGCAAGTATTTGTTGAGGCGGCCAGACGCTGCCGCCAAGGGCAGCCAGCCGGGTGGCTCGTGTGGTGGGTTTAGGCGTAGGGGTGCTCGGGCGCCGTGGGCAGCAGAATTCCATCCAGTATTCCAACCCCAGATCGCCGCGGATAACCGCTGCCGAGGCGGCGGCGGTGGAGGCGAGGGTGTGTTCGTTGAGACTGGCAAAGGATTCGGCGAGGCCTTCCAGGCACCACACTGCCCTGGCCTTTAGGCCGAGTCTTACCGCGATCTGGAGGCTCTCAAAGTAACCTGCTGCTGCGAAGGCCGGCCGGTTGGTCAGTGTGTCGACGAGTGCGAGCAGGTTAAGGAGCGCGGACGTCTGCACCTGGTCTCCCACGCTTCGGCTTTCGGTAAGGCCGTGGTTGAGAACCATGCGTGCCTGATCGTAGTCTCCGTCATCGATGAGGAGCCGGCCTATCTGTTCCATGGGGAGGCTGGCTGCTACCTGGTCTCCGAAGGAGAGGAGGTCCGCTGACGCGGCCTCCAGACAGGTTCTGGCGAACCCGGCCCGCAGTGGATCGGTGGCTGCGGCGGCGCCGAGGAGGGCGAGTGCCCTGGCGTGGGCCCAGCCGTCCCCGAGTCTGGTGTAAATTTCCATGGCCTCTTGGAGGGCTGCTTCCGCGGACGGGAAGCCGTCCACTTCGAGTGCTGCGGCGGAGAAGGCCACGAGGGAGCCCGCCAGGTCGGGGAGGGAGCCGACCGACCGCCACAGGGTGACGGCCTTCTGAAGTTCGGCGTGCGCGCTGGTGTAGGACGTGAGGTGTGCACGTAATCCTCCGGCGGTTCCCAGGACCTGCGCCTTGCCGCGCGCATCCAACCCGCCTTCGGCACGGACCTGTTCCACGGTTGCGAGGCCCTCTTCGATCAGGCCCCTGTGCAGCCAGTACAGGTAAAGGGACTGGACAAGCTCCGCTGCCTGGCACATGTGCTTTGCCTCGATGAGCCAGTTCAGGACCTGCGTCAGGTTGGCGTATTCCTCGTCAAACCATATGCGGGCATGGTCGGCTTCCGGCCCCCGGACAGCGGCCATGGCGCGTGACTGCTCGACGAGTACACGGGCCAGGCCTTGCCGCTCCGCTGCCCCTAGCGGTATTTCCTTGGTGGTCATCAGGTAATCGCGTATCAGCGGCATCACCTGGAACCTGCTGCTGCCCGACCGCGCAGGAACGGACTGCAGCAACTGTTGTTCAACGAGCATGGCCGCCGCTGAAAGGAGCTGAACGGGCTCACCGGAGGGATGGCTGCCCAGCTCCAGGGTGCGAAGGGTTTCAAGAGAGCATCCGCCTTCAAACTCGGCGACTGCCGCCAAAACCGCCTGCTCTGGCGGGGAGAGGTGCTGGATGCTGGGTGCAAGGCAGGCGATCATGGACCGGTGTCTGGCAGGGATGCCAGGCTCGAGGTCCTCAAGGATGCCCAGTGTGAGGTCCAGTTCGGCAAGAAGAGCATCCGGAGTAAGGACGCTGCTTTTCAGGGCTGCCATCTGCAGCGCCAACGGAACCCCTCCGAGCCGGCGGCAGATCGCGAGCATGCCTGTTACGGTGTTCCGGTCGAGCGTGGTTTCGGGCGTCAGGGCGAGCACCCGCTCAACGAAGAGGGCGACAGCTGAGTTGTTGTGGACAAATTCTTCCAACTCACGCTGGTCGGCTGGAGGAGCGGTCTCGGGCAAGGCGAGGGGTTTCACTGTCACCTGCCGTTCCACGGAGAGGCGCAACCGGCCCCGTCGGGTGGCCAGGATCTGGAGCCCAGGGTGGTCTTCCAGGAGTGAACGAATAAGCACAGTGGGGTCGGGTCCGGTCGGGGACGTATCGACGGCGATCAGCAGCGGATCGGCCGGCCGGTCGTCAGGAGTCTCTGCGATGAGCTGCCGGACCCCCGCGCTGAAATTCTTCAGCGCTTCCTCTCCGGAGCGTCCGGCTTCGAAGTCGAACCAGACCTTCTGGGCTGCGGCGGCGCCTACGGCCTGATGCAAAATCTGGCGGGCGAGCACGGTCTTGCCTACTCCCCCCATCCCGACGAGTGTGATGAGCCTGGTTCCCTGTTCCAGGAGTTCCAGCACCTCCTGAATGTCCTGATTTCGTCCGCGCAGATCGCCGCCGACCAAGTGCATTCGTCCTCCACGCAGTTTGCTCATCTGACCCCGCCGCCGCCGTTGCGGGAGTAGGCTGCTACCGCCTCCTGCGGGAACCCTTCGGATGATTTGTTCCAAAGATACAGGTTTTGTGTGATGTGCCTCTCAGGGGCCAGCGCCGAGGATGGGAGTAACCCCAGCGGCAAACGCCAACCGACAGAGAGAGTGCACAATGTCTGCCATCACCACTACCGTCAATGCCACGGATTGGCCCAAAGACCTGCTTGAACGGCGCAGGCACGCTCTGAATCAGGTCGAGCTCATCCGTGAGGTGCTTGAAGACGGCGTACAGGAATCCCAGCGGCAGGGAAAGGTCGTATCCGGGTCAATCCAGGCCCTGCGGGATGCGGGGATCATGGGCATCATGACCCCGGATGACCTGGGAGGAAACGAGGTGGATCCCGTCACGGCATTCGAGGTCATTGAGACCATAGGCCGGATAGATCCCAGCCTCGCGTGGACCTCTGCCATTCTCTTGGAAGGTGCCGGGCAGCTGGCGACTCACCTGGCCCCCGAGCAGGCCGCGCTCGTCTTCAGCTCGAGGCTGCCACTGCATGCCGCGTCACTGCGTCCGGGCGAGGCGGACAAGGTGGACGGCGGGTATGTCCTGAACGGCAGGTGGGATTTCACCAGCGGCATCCACCACGCGGATTACGTTTCCGCGACCTTCTGGACCGCTTCGGAGCGCGGCCAGACTGAACGCCGCATGGCTTTGATTCCTGCCGGGCAGTTCACGATCCTCGACGCCTGGGACGTCCTGGGGATGAAGGCCACCGGCTCAACGGCCTTCGTCGTTGATTCCGTGTTCGTTCCGGACGAAATGATCTACGACCCCATGGGCACTCCGCGCCGGACGGACACTCCCCTGGCCCGGATGGGGATGGTCCCCTACATTCTCCAGATGCACCCGGGAATGGTCCTTGGCGCCGCACGGCGGGCACTTGAGGAGATCATTGCCATCGCCCCGACCAAGCGCCGCGGCAGCCGGATCAACATCGGCTCCTCGGCCAGCCTGGCCGAGTCGTCCTGGTTCCAGCGGGAGCTGGGAGAACTTGATGCCCAGTTACGCGCGGCACGTGCGCTGGCTGTCCAAGCCAATCAGCGTCTCCACGACGCACTGGCCCGCGGCGCCGACGTCGACCTGGAACTGCTGGACTTCATGCAGACGGCATCGTCCTTTGCAGGCAAGACAGCCCACCAGGTCATCACCCGGGCCTTCCGCCACACGGGCGCGCAGGCCATCGCAGAGGACGGGCTCCTCGCACGGCTGTTGCGCGACATCAACACCATCCTCGCCCACGGTGTCCTGGGCGAAGTGGGCTTCGAACTGCACGGGGAGTTCACGCTCGGACTGCAGACCCCCGAAAACCGGCGGATGATCTAGCGGCCCTTCGATGCCACAAGCAGTAAGGAAAAACTCGCCATGGATACACTCACCGTAAACACCCCGCTGGATCCCCAGTACTTCCGCCGCGTTCTGGGCCACTACCCCACCGGTGTCTGCATCGTCACCGCGATCGACCCCGAACTCGGGCCGATCGGCATGACCGTCGGATCCTTTACCTCGGTATCCCTCGAGCCTGCACTGATCGCCTTCCTTCCCATGCGGGAATCCGGAACCTATCAGCGGATCAGGAACGCCGGACGGTTCTGTATCAACGTGCTGGCCTCCGACCAGGACGATTTGTGCCGTCTGTTTGCCAGACGGGGATCAGAGAAGTTCAGCCAGGTCCGGTGGCGTCCGGCCCCCTCCGGAGCACCGGTCCTGGACGGAGCGATCGCCTGGATAGACTGCCGGCTCGATACAGTCCACGAGGCCGGCGACCACGACATCGTCATCGGCGCCGTCGACACACTTGGAACAGCCGACCAGTCCAAGTCTCCCCTGCTGTTCTTCCAAGGCGGCTACGGACGATTCTCCACGCTGTCCCTCATGGTCGGCTTCGAAGAAGTGCTTCCGGCCCACCTGCGCCTTGCCGACAGGGCACGTCCGCAGATCGAGTCGCTGGCAGCACGCTACGGCGTGGACTGCCACGCGTCTGCCGTCATCGGTGAGGACGTGATCCAACTGGCCTACGCCGGAGCCGGAAGCTCAGATCCGGACTTCAGCAAGGTTGGCCTGCGGCTGCCTCTCGTGGCGCCGATGGGCGCCCTGTTCGTCGCCTGGGCGGGGCCGGAGGCCGTCGACGCCTGGATCTCCCGGTCCGTCGCCCACCCGGAACCCGAACTTCGGCAGCACGTCGAGGAACACCTTGAGCAAATCCGGCAGCAGGGGTGGGCAGCCACCCCGGATGACGAACGCCTGCACGCCATGGAATCGGTCGTCAGCAGGATGGCCGCAACAGGCCCCCTACCCTCCACCGACCGCGAATTGCACGAGCTGCTCGGGGCGGTGGCCGGCGACTACGCGCTGGCCGGGGACGGTTCGACTGAATCGCCCGTTCACAGCATTTCAGCACCCGTCTTCGACCGCGACGGACAGGTCGTCTTGATCCTGACCCTTAACGACCGCGTCCGGGGAAACGGTGCCCAGCGCGCCGAATATCACGAAGCCCTCCTGCAGGCTGCATCCCGCGTCACTGCGGAGATGCACGGTAACCCGCCCGCATAAACCTGCACCCCCCGAAAAAGCACTCGAAAAATAAGGTACCCACGAGAGACACAAATCATCATAATGATAATGATCACTTAGCCATTGTGCCCTCTCCCTTAGGAACCGACAGCGTTTCTTCCCCTCTGAATAAGCCAAGAACAGGACAGAACATGACCCCCATCTACCGCATCGCTGCAGCCGGCGCCGTCGCGTTGGCACTTGCAGCGACAGGCACAGCATGCTCCCCTGCGGGGGCCAAGCCGGCCACAACTTCTGCCGATGGCACTACGAGCCTCACGGTGACGCTCGCGCCAATCGTCGATGCCGCGCCGTTGTACATGGCACAGGAAAAGGGCCTCTTCAAGAAGCACGGCCTTGACGTCAAGATCACCCCGGCCCCGACTATGGGGGCAAGCATCCCGGCGCTGGTTTCAGGAGCCGCCCAAATCGGCGTGCTCGCCAACGTCGATGCCATGCAGGCATCCGCGGCCGGAATTCCGCTGCGGCTCTTCGGCGCCACCACTGTCACCACTGATAAGCCGGCCCAGGATACGGGCAAGGTCTACGTGGCCAAGAACAGCCCCATCCGGGAACTCTCGGACCTGAATGGCAAGACCATCGGAGTGAGCGGCCTTGGAGGCGCCGGCGAGCTTTCGCTGCGGGTCGCACTCGATAAGTCAGGCCTGGACAGCAGCCGCATCAAGTTCCTGGAAGTTCCCCTGGACAGCATGCTCAACTCGCTGGAAAGGGGCCAGGTTGATGCCATCAACACCATTTCCCCCTTTACCAATGGTGCCGAAGCAGCCGGGGCACGCTACATCCTCTCCCCCGGCGCCGTTGCCGTGCCCCACGCCCTGCAATTCGTCCTGGCCACCACTGAACAATTCCTCAGCGGCAACCGCACCACGGTGGAGAAGTTCAAGGCCGCAGTCGACGAAGCAACAGCCTATGCCGCCAAAAACCCGGACGCCGTCAGGGCTCTCCTCCCGTCCTTCAGCGGAACACCCAAGGACCTGGCGGCAGTCATGCAGCTTCCCGAGTTCAATTCCGACTTCACGGCGGACCGCGCCCGGATCTGGTCCGAACTCATCACGAAGTACGGATTCGTGAAGGGCAAGATCGACGTCGACACACTCGTTGTTCCCAAGGCCTGACCATGAACCGCCAACTGATCCGCTACGGCAGACAAGGCTCCGGCGCCCTCACAATCGCCGCAGCGCTGGCCGCATGGGAACTCGGCAGCCGCACCGGAGTGCTGCCCGCATCGGTCTTCCCGAGCATGACAAGCACCTTCCAGGCTCTTGTAACGCTGCTCGGTGAGGCAGGGTTCTGGCAAGCACTCGGCAACACCATGATGAGCTGGGTAATCGGAGTCCTGATCGCCGCCGCGGCAGGTATCCCGCTCGGAATGCTCCTGGGCAGGATCGGTTTCCTCTACCGGGCCACCAGGCTCCTCATCGATTTCCTCAGCACCATCCCCTCAGTCTCCGTGATCCCGGTCATCCTTTTGCTGTTCGGCGCAACCATGGAGATGAAAGTCGTCCTGATTGTCTACGGAGCCTTCTGGCCCATCCTCGTCCAGACCGCCTACGGCGTACGGGACACCGATCGCGTCCTCCTCGACACAGCCAGGTCCTACTCCTTCACACCGGCCCGCTCCGTCGTCAGCATCCTCATGCCATCCGCGCTGCCCTTCATCGTCACCGGACTCAGGATTTCTGCCATCATCGGGCTGCTCCTGGCCGTCTCCAGTGAAGTTCTTGGCTCCGCGCCGGGTATCGGCATGGAAATGGTCATGGCCCAGACCGGTGGCGCTCTGGCCCCAACCTACGCCTACGTGCTCCTGATCGGCCTCGTTGGAATCGCTGCCTACCTCGGCCTGAACCGGATGTCCCGACGCGTCCTTTTCTGGCACCCCTCCGTGAGAGGAATAAGCGCATGAGAGCAGTCCTGGGCAAAACGACAAGTCTCGTCACGGAGGTGTGGCTGCCCGTCGCCGCCTTCCTGGCCTGGTGGATCCTCAGCAGCACCAGCACCTCGCTGTACTTCCCACCGCTGAGCCGGATCACCACCGAAATCGGCACCGTGCTCACCGCGCGGTTCGAAACTGACATCCTTCCCAGCCTGCAAAATCTCGGAGCCGGCCTCGCCGTCTCCGTCATATTGGGCATCACCATCGGGTTGCTCCTGGGACTGGTGCCAGCGCTTTATACGGCGCTGCAGCCGCTCCTGGAGTTCATGCGGGCCATCCCGGGCGTCGCGCTGCTGCCCATTGCCCTGTTCATGTTCGGCATCGGGGCCCAAATGAAAGTAGCCATCATCGTCTTCGGCGCCTTCTGGCCCGTTCTGATGAACACCATCGACGGAATCAGGGGCATCGACGTACTCATCAAAGACGTCGCCCGCAGCTACACAATCAGGCGGCGGGACTACCTGTGGCGGATCATCCTGCCCGCGGCGTCACCGCAGATCATCGCAGGCATCCGGATCAGTGTTTCCCTAGGTGTGATCCTTATCGTCGCCAGCGAATACGTTGCCTCCACCGAGGGCATCGGATACATCGAACTCCAGTCCGCCCGGCAGTACGACATGGACGTCATGTGGGCGGCGCTCCTGATTCTCGGGGTCCTGGGGTACCTGTCCAACGTGCTTTTCAGAATTATCGAACACCGTCTGCTCCGCTGGCACCGTGGCCTGCGTGGAACAGACCAGGGAGGACCACAATGACTGACACAACCATCAAACGCAGCCTCACCGGCGTGCCCGCGCTCTCCGCTCAGGGTCTTGCTAAGACCTATGGCACCGGAGCCACCGCACGGACCGTGCTGGGGAACATCAGCTTTGACGTGTATGACCGGGAAACCGTCTGCATCGTCGGACCCTCCGGCGCCGGAAAAACCACGCTTCTGCGCTGCCTGGCAGGGCTGATGCCCTCCACCGCGGGAACAGTCTTCATCGGCGACGACAAGGTCGTCGGACCGCCGTCACGAATGGCCGTCGTCTTCCAGGACTACAGCCGCTCCCTGATGCCCTGGCTGACGGTTCAGGCCAATGTGGAACTCCCCTTGCGCGGCCGGCCCGGAATATCAGCGGCGCAACGGCGGGAACGGGCCCGGGCCGCCCTCGCCAGCGTTGGGCTTGAAAACAGCGGGTCCCAGCACCCCTGGCAACTTTCAGGCGGCATGCAGCAGCGCGTGGCCATCGCCCGGGCCGTCGCCTACGAACCCGCAGTCCTGCTGATGGATGAACCCTTCGCGTCCGTTGACGCCCAAACCCGCTCCGACCTGGAAGACCTCACGCACAGCATCAAGGAAAAGTACGGCATGACGATACTTCTCGTCACCCACGACATCGAAGAATCCGTCTACCTGGCAGACCGTGTCATCGTGCTCTCCGGCACTCCCACCAGCGTCAGCGAGATCGTCGCCGTGGACCTGGCCCACCCACGGGACCAGGTAGCAACCAAATCCACCCGGGAGTTCGCCGACCTCCGCGCCCACATCCTCGGCCTCGTCCGCCGCCAGCAGCCATGAGCCAGCCACGGAATCCCGATCCGACGGAAGGAGAACATGGTGGATGAAGGGATCTTGCTGCTCCGAGCGGCACTGGCTGTCCTCGTAGCCTGCCATGGCGCCCAGAAGCTCTTCGGCTGGTTCGGCGGCGGAGGAATCCAAGGCACGGCACCGCTGTTCGCGGCCTGGGGACTGCGGCCGGCACCTCTCATGGTGGCGGTCGCCGGAACCCTGGAAATGGCAGGAGCGGCATCTATCGCCTCCGGGACCGTCTCCATCCTGGGAGCCGCCCTCGTCTTCGGCACCATGCTCGTAGCAGCCTCCGTGAGCCGCCACAACGGCATCTGGGCGGCCAAAGGCGGATACGAACTGCCGCTGCTCTACGGACTGGTCGCGCTCGGCCTCGGAGTCACCGGCCCCGGCCGCTACTCAATCGATCAGGCCCTCGACCTACCCGGATACACCGGAATCGGATACACAGCAGCGGCGGCCGCCCTCAGCGTCATCGTCGCTTCCCCGCTGATCATCCGGATCACCCGAACCGCCAGGAACCCGGCATAACCACCCACCCGCAGGCCCGGACATTCCGGTCCACCGGCTGATAACTGTCCCCGCGTGAAGAGGAGTTTTTGTGCGTGGCCATGACGGCGCCTTTGCGATGGGCGGCATGGCCTGCTGTCATCCCCAACCGCCGCAATATCGGAGGTCACCGCGCAGGCCTTTGAGAAGGTCCGTGCCGACAAGATTCGCCAGGCAGGACGGCTTCGACGGCTCGTGGATTGCCTACGCGGACCTCGTGCCCGTCTGCCAGGAGGTGTTCGACTCCGTCCTCAACTCGGTCCTCGGGGACAAGCCCAACCAGCTGGACAAGCAGCGTCCGGAGGTCTCGGTGACGGCCGGCCGGCTGCTGGACATCGCCTCCGCCGAGGGCCAGGTAACGGAAGCCGGCCTGCGCCTGAACCTCTACGTGGCCGTGGCCTACACCGCCGTCTGGATCTCCGGCAACGGCGCGGTGGCCATCCACAACCTGATGGAAGATGCCGCGACGGCGGAAATCTCCCGTTCGCAGGTCTGGCAGCAGATCCGCAACGAGGTGGTCCTCGCGGACACCGGCCAGATGGTTACCCGTGAACTCGTCACCCGGATCCTCGCCGAGGAAACCGAAAAGCTGCGCAGCGAGGTGGGTGAGGAAGCGTTCGCCCGCTACTACCAGCCTGCCAACCACACGGACTTCCTCACCACGCCCGCCTACAAACTGGTCGGCAGAGGATTCGAAGGCATCAGCGGAAGCAGTCCTCCCGCCGCAACCGGACGCCCACGAAAGCGACTGCCTACAGGATGGCATATGCCCTCCGTTCAAATGATCATGATCATTATTCCGAATCGCTTGACATGCGATCTCGGTCACATCTAAACTCATCGTAATGATCATGATGAATAAGAGCTGAACCTCCTCTCATCACCCCTTAGTTCCCATCCATTAGGAGTTTTTGTGCGTATTGCCAATGTTGATAACCGCGCTGTTCTGTTGACGTCTGACGAAGCCGGTACCGATGTGCATAAGGCCAGTGGGGGCAGCTTTGGTCCTGGGCTGGCGGATGTTTATGAGCGGTGGGAGGAGTTCCGGGCCTGGGCCGGGACTCTGTCTGACACCCCTGCCGATGTTCCGTTCGACCGGTCGTGGCTGGGGTCGCCGTCGCCGGCGCCGCGGCAGGTGTTCGCGATTGGTTTGAACTACTCGGAGCACGCGAAGGAGTCGGGGTTCGCGCAGCCGGACACGCTCCCGCCGGTGTTCACGAAGTTCCCGACCTGCATCACGGGCCCGGACACGACGGTGGTACTGCCCGAGGGTGGGAACACCGACTGGGAAGTCGAACTCGTGGCCGTGATCGGCAAGGAAGCCCGGAACGTTCCCGCGGCCGAAGCCTGGGACCATGTAGCAGGCCTGACGATCGGGCAGGATATCTCCGAGCGGGTCTCCCAGCTCCGCGGCCCGGCACCGCAGTTCGGGCTGGGCAAGTCCTTCCCCGGCTTCGGCCCGGTCGGGCCCTGGCTGGTCACCCCGGACGAGTTCGGGAACCCGGATGACCTGGAACTGTCCTGCAGCCTGGACGGCGAAGAACTCCAGAAAGGCCGGACCAGCGAGCTGATCTTCTCCGTCCCTGCCCTGATCGAGGGCCTGTCCGCAACGGTGACGCTGCTGCCGGGGGACATTATTTTCACCGGCACCCCGGCCGGGGTCGGCGTGGGCCGGAGCCCGAAGCGGTTCATCCAGCCCGGGGAAACCCTGGTCTCCCGGATCGAGGGCATCGGCGAAATGACACAGACCTTCATCTCTGCCGGCGACTGAACCATCCCCGGCTGCCCGGGCCCGCACGGGACCGGCCAGCCCAGGGCGCTCCCCCTTGAGCTGCCCGTTTACCTCATCTTTTTGGATACAAAGGAGTAATCCCATGTCGCTGCATCGCCTGACCCGCGTCGTGATGGGCGTACCGAATGTCCCCGAAACGGCCGCCTACTACGAGGAGTTCGGCCTTGACGCGCTCGGTAACAACTCGTTCGGGACCCGTGACGGCGGCGAACAACTGAAAATCGTCCACGCCCCCACCCGGCGCCTGGTCGAACTCGGCGTCGGCGCCGACAACGACGACGACGTCGCCAAGGTCACCTCCCAGATGACCCGCCTGGGTGTGCCGATCAACCACAACGGCAGCGAACTGCTGGCCACCGAGCCGGTCTCCGGGTTCACCGCCCGGATCCACGTCGCCCCCCGCATCTCCCAGGACCCCACCCCGGCGACCCCTTATAACGGCCCCGGCCGGATCGACCGCTGGGGACGCGCACCGGGGGTCGTGCGGGATTACGCGATCAAGCCCCGCAAACTCGGCCACACCGTGATCGGCACCGTGAACCTGGAAGCGACCATGCGGTTCTTTACCGAAGGCATCGGCTTCAAGGTCAGCGACTACATCTCGGACAAGGGCGCGTTCATGCGCTGCTCGGTGGACCACCACAACGTCCTGGCCCTCGCCGCCCCGGTGAACTTCCTGCACCACACCTCCTGGCAGGTCGACGACATTGATGATGTCGGACGCGGCGCCAAAGCCATGCTGGAGAACAACCCCGAACGCCACATCTGGGGCCTGGGCCGTCACCACGCCGGATCCAACTTCTTCTGGTACCTCAAAGACCCCGCCGGGAACTTTTCCGAGTACTACTCCGACATGGACTGCATCCCCGAAGACGAAATCTGGACCCCAGAAACCTTCGAAGGAGCCCAGGGACTCTTCAACTGGGGACCCCCACCACCCCCCTCCTTCCTCGAACCCGACGACCTCGCCGCCCTCATGACGGGCACCCACGCCCCCAGCGCCCTGGGGCTTCGCTCACAACCCGTCTAAACCCGCACTAAGACAAAGGCGCCTGAAAGGCTTCCCCCAATGTTTGTTATCAACATCAGCTACACGGTGCCCGCCGATGCCGTCGCTGTACACCGCGGAGCGCACATTGAATGGCTCCAGACCGCCGTCAACGCTGGAGTGATCGCGGCTGCGGGCAGCAAGACGACCCGAGACGGCGGCGTGCTGATCTCCCTCATCCAGGACAGGGAGTACCTCGAGGCGGAACTGGCCAAAGATCCCTACGCCACCGCCAAGGTCGCCGCCTACCAGCTGACAGAAGTCAACGTCCCGATGGTTGCCGGCGGACTGGAACAGCTTAAGAGCCCGGCAGAGGAGGACTTTGATGTCGTCATCGCCGGTTACGGGCCGGTCGGACGGGTCCTCGCCCTGCAGCTGGGACGCCGCGGCCACCGCGTGGCGGTGGTCGAGCGGCAACTGGTCAGTTACCCGCTGCCGCGGGCTGTCCACTTCGACGATGAAATCGCCCGGCTCCTGCAGTCACTGGACGCTTCGCCTGAGCAGATGCCGCACGCCGTCGAGGCATATGACGATCAGTACGAATGGCGCAACGCCGCAGGTGAACCTCTCCTGCAACTGGAATGGCGCGGCGGTGGACGGTCGGGCTGGAACACCAGCTACTTCTTCCACCAGCCCAGCGTCGAGGCATTCCTGCATGACAAGGTTTCCGCCCTGGGGTCCGTTACCGTGCTGCGCGGCTGGGAAGCTGAATCCCGGTACGAAACCGAGGGACAGATCACCCTTCATGTGCGCAACGCTGACGGGGAGCGGCGGTCACTGACCGGCAAGTACCTGATCGGGGCTGACGGTGCCAACAGCAAAGTCCGCCAGTGGATGGGGACCACCATGACCGACCTTGGCTACTTTCACGACTGGCTGGTCGTGGACCTCCTGCCCAAGGAACCTATGCAGGTTGAACCGCCGGCTCTGCAAATCTGTGACCCCCTCCGGCCCACCACCCTGGTACCGGGAGGCCCGGGGCGGCGCCGCTTCGAATTCCTGCGGCTGGAAGGCGAAACCAAGGAAGAGTTCAGCAGTGAGGCAAACGTCTGGGAGCTCCTCAAGCCCTGGGGTGTAAGCCCCGGCACAGCAGATATTGAACGCCGCGCCCTCTACACTTTCCAGGCGCGCTGGTGCGATTCCTGGCGCAAGGGCCGGATGCTTCTTGCCGGCGATTCGGCCCACCTGATGCCACCCTTCGCCGGCCAGGGAATGAGTTCAGGGCTGCGCGATGCAGCAAACCTGGAATGGAAACTCGATCTGGTCCTGACGGGCCGCGCCGACGAGTCCATTCTGGATTCCTACGGAACGGAACGGGCGGAGCACGTCCGGCACTTCATCGAACGCTCCATGCAACTCGGCGAGATCATCTGCCTGACCGACCCTGCAGATGCGGCGAAACGCGACGAGAAAATGACCGGAGACATCGCAGCCGGCGTCAGCATGCCGGCCCACCCCGCACCCCGTCTCGGTGACGGACTGCACCGGTACGACCACTCCGGCGGGACCCTCTCCATCCAGGCCGCCGTCCGGGGAGCTGATAAAGAGGGACTCTTCGACGACGTCTACGGCCCGGGCGGAACCCTCCTGCTGCGGAAGGAAGGGCTCAGGAACGAACTGCCCGAAGACCTCCACGCCGCGCTGCAAGCGACAGGGGTCCGGGTCATAGCCTTGGGAACAGTGCCGGCAGCGGACACGGCCGTCGATGTCAGCGGCGCCTACTCAGCCTGGCTCGACGAAATCGTGGCCGACGCCGTCCTCATCCGCCCCGATTTCTATGTCTACGGCACTGCTGTAGCAGGGGAAGTCCCGGAGCTGGTCCAGGAGTTCCTGGGCGATCTGCAACCAACGAAAGCCGCCGACGCCCGGCCCGCTCTTACCGGCTCAAGCCGGTGACACAGGTCCCCTGCTCTGCTGCGGGCACCCTGCCCGCAGCAGAGCACCGGCACCTCATCGAAAACGCGCTGGCACTCTACTGCCTGGCCATGGATGAACACGATGCCGCCGCAGCCGGGCGGCTGCTCGCCGACGCGCAGCTGCACTTCAAAGACCAGCCCCCGCAAACCGGTGCAGACGCCATAGCCGGTTTCTATGCCGGAGCGTTCACAAACCCAGCCCCAACCCGGCACCTCATCACCAATCTGCTCACTCAGACCGACGGCCCAGACATTACGTATCGGGCCACATATCAACGATGGTCACTGGCGGGAACCCACCCAGTCTGCCAAGCCATCGGTGAATACCGGGGACGGTTCACCCCAACACCCGAACGCTTGAAATGGACTGAACACCGCATACGGCAGGCCTAGCCTTCGCTCCCCCCACTCCCGCGGTAAAACTTCAGGCCACACCGACCCCCTGTTGCACGCCTCGAGCACAACGTAGTGCCCAAACAAAGGACGCACCAATGAAACAAGAAGTCCAAACCACCCAGGCCGGACAACCACGCAGTGCCCGGCCGTTTCTCTCAGACAAGGCCGTCATCGCCATCTGCATGCTCGTCACGGTGATGGAAGGCTACAACCTGATCGTCTTCGGCTCCGTGGTTCCCCTGCTGCTGACCGACCCATCCCTGCACATTGACGAACAGGCCACCGGACTCGTCGGCGGCATCGTCTACGCCGGTGCACTGATTGGCGTCCTGAGCGGAACCGCCCTTGCCGACCGCTACGGCCGGCACCGGATCATGGCGCTGGCCGCAGCAGTCTTCGCGCTCGGATCAGCCCTCGCAGCACTGGCCCCCACCCCGGAATTCCTCGGGGTTGCACGGCTCATCACCGGCATCGGCGTCGGCGGAGCCGTCACCACGGCTATGACGCTGGCACGGAACCACGCGCCCAAGCAGCGCGGAAGCCTGGTCATCACGATCACGATGGCAGGCGTTCCACTCGGGGGGACGCTGGCCGCCCTCTTCGGGATCTTCCTCATGCCCCTGCTGGGCTGGAGGTCAATGTTCTGGCTCGGCGCCGGCCTGACACTGATCATTCTTGCCGTGCTCATGTCCTGCCGCATCAGCGAACCGGCCGAAGTCCGCGACACTGTCCTGTCTCCGGGACAAAAGTTCGCCGCCCTTTTCCGGGGCCGCGGCTGGGTTCTTGTTCTGTTCGTCGCACTGGCCGCCGTCACGAACATGGTGACCTGGCTTGGTCTGAACGTATGGCTTGCCGAGTCCATGAAAACGCTCGGGTTCAGCCTCACGGAGGCGCTCATCTTCGCATTCACCCTCACAGGGGCCGCGGTCATCGGTTCCTGGTTCACGGCCACAGCAGCTGACAAGGTAGGACCTGCCATCATCGGCGTCATCTGCGCCGTCCTGACCCTCGCCGGGCTTCTCGGCATCCTTCTTGGACCGGTATCCATGGGCTTCGCCCTGGTCTGTGTGGCCCTGATGGGCATCGGCGGCCACTCGACCCAAAACCTGATTAACGCCACAGCCTCAAGTGCCGTAGCCCCGCACTCCCGCGGCACCATTCTGGGCCTGACAAACTCGATGGCTTTCATCGGGTCCTTCCTCGGACCCGTTCTGGGCGGTACCGCCTTCGCCTCCGGGGGTCCGGCGGGGATCTTCACGCTCTACGCGGCCACTGCCGTCCTGTGCCTGCTCCTTTGCGCAGGCCTGTACGCCTCGCGCAGGTCAGCCCACCGTGCACCAGAGGCTGAGACCACGCCAGCTCCTGCTCTGCAGTAAGAGCGGCATAGCACCGTCAGACCAGGCCCGGCCGCCCGCTGTCAAAGAGATGGCGCTGTGCGGCCTGGGCCTGGCCCCGGCGCTGCGTGCCCATGCCGCACCTAGGGGCGCTGGACAGGACTTAGGGATTCTCAGCATCGGTGGCCACCGCATCCTTTGGGGAGGCGGCCGGCTGGACACCGGTGTTGTTATGGATGTGCATGATCTGCATCGCGCTTTCCCGGTCGCGGTTTTCCATCGCGTCGGCCATCCGCTCGTAGAGCTCAAACCTCTCCTCCAAAAGCCCCGGCAAGGAGTGGTCCGCCGGCGCCCGCAGCGTCACGGCGTGCCGCTCAAGTATCTCCAGCAGCCCCAAAAACACCGTCCGCAGCATGGAGTTCGGGGAAATGCCCGCTACCAGGGCCTGGAAACGCCAGTTCCCGTGCAGGAACGCGGGAATGTCTCCGTCTGCCATCGCCTGTTTCATCGCCTTGACTTCCTCCCGCATGGCCAGGACGTCAGCCGCGGAGGAGTACATTAGGGCATCTTCGATGACCAAAGGATCCAGCACGTTGCGCATCCTGAGCGCGTCGGCCACGATGTGCTCACTGTCATCCATGGCCAGCATCTGGTTGCCCAGCCTGACCAGAGGGGTCTGCTGGGCGGCAAATATTCCTCCGCCCGGACCGCGCCGCAGCGCAACAATGCCCCGGGCCTGGGCGATCTTCAACGCCTCATTAAAAGTCCCCACTGAAACCGAGCAACGCTGCCGGACCTCGTCCTTACTTCCAAGACGCCCGTCCGGGCCGGCCGCCGCGGCCAACTCGGCGATAAGGTTTGCCGCCATTTCGGCCCGGTTCGTTGGAGCGGCCCGCAGTGAATCATCGGGAGAAGGCACCGGGCCCCACAGTTCGTGTGCGGGAGACGCCGCAGGGGGTGCCGCTGTGGTCCGCATGAGTTCCTCCTAAAGTAACCAATTCATCATGATCATCTTATCCGTCCTTGACACTGAGAACCATGTCCCGTAATCATAATAATGATCATGTTTTATTTTGACAGTGCCGTCCGAAATGTGATGAGAAATGGAGCTCTTAATGTGTGCCAGCAACGAGGCCGCGTGCGTAGGTTCAAGTGTGGGCAACCGGCCCGGGGTTGCGAAGCGCAACAGGACGTGGCTGCCCATTCCAGTTCCACCGGGGAAGCCGCAAACCGACGATGTGCAGGCCGGCGCGAGGTCCGCTGCACCAGGAAAGGGAGCCCCTAATTGCGCCGGTCTGAGCGACCTGCCAAACGATCCCTCTTCCGCAAACGCCTTGAATCCGTGCCGCGGGTGTTCACGTGCTGATACCTGAGGTCCTGATCAGCGCCGACGCACTGAGCAGGCTTCGTGGAAATCCGTTTCTGGAATGGGAAAGGTTGCCCGGCGCCGAAGTGGATGTGTATCTGGGCTCTGAGTTTGTTCGAAGGGCAACAGTTGACGCAGTCACCGATGACGGAAACCTCCTGTGGCTGAGCGCTGAAGGCCCATTCAGCCGAACGCTGATCGACAAGGCCCAGGGATATGAAGTCTGGCTTGCTCCGAGTCGGCCCTGACAGGGTGGGCGTGAGAATCCTCCACACCGCACTAGCTCAGCTACGTCCAGATCCCCCGAGAATGGCTGCAGCTGAGAATCTGCCCAACGCAACAACAAAGGAACCGCTATGTCCAAACTTAAATCCGATGCGGCCGCCGCCCTGACCGAGGTGCTCAGGGACGGGATCACCCTTGCGGTGGGCGGGTTCGGGCTGAGCGGCATTCCGGCGGACCTGATCGAGGCCGTGCGCGACTCCGGCGTAAAGGAACTGACCGTCGTCTCCAACAACATGGGGGTTGACGGCAAAGGCCTGGGCATCCTGATCGAAGCCGGCCAGGTCCGCAAGGTGATCGCCTCCTACGTCGGTGAGAACAGGCTCTTCGCTGAGCAGTACCTCGCCGGGGTCCTGGAAGTGGAGTTCACCCCGCAGGGAACCCTGGCCGAACGGTTGCGCGCCGGCGGCGCCGGCATCCCCGCGTTCTACACCAGGACCGGCGTCGGCACCCTGGTAGCCGAAGGCAAACCGCACGAGGTGTTCGACGGGGAAACATACGTCCGTGAACGCGCCATCGTCGCCGACGTCGCACTGGTCCACGCCCACACCGCCGACACAGACGGCAACCTGATCTACCGGCATACCGCACGGAACTTCAATCCCGTGGTGGCCACTGCTGGCCGGCTCACCGTCGCGGAGGCTGAGGTGGTTGTGGAACCAGGCGAACTGAATCCCAACCACATCGTTACCCCAGGCGTCTTTGTGCAGCGGCTGGTGCAGGCCACCGCGCGTGTTAAGGACATTGAGCAGCGCACCGTCCGGCCGCGCAGCGAATTGATCAACACCGAGGCCCTGGCCGTCTAAGGCTTCATACACATTTACAAAGGAGAATCCCCATGGCGTGGACCAGGGATGAAATGGCTGCGATCGCGGCCGAAGAACTGAACGACGGCGACTACGTCAACCTCGGCATCGGCATCCCCACGCTGGTGGCCAACAACCTGCCCGACGGCGTCCGGGTCGTTCTGCAAAGCGAAAACGGTCTCCTGGGTATGGGCCCGTTCCCGTACGAGGGCGAGGAGGACGCCGACCTGATCAATGCCGGCAAGCAGACCGTCACCGTCCTGCCCGGGGGGAGTATCTTCGATTCCGCCAGCTCCTTCGGCATGATCCGCGGCGGGCACGTGAAGGTCGCGATCCTGGGCGCCATGCAGGTCTCCGGCAACGGCGACCTCGCCAACTGGACCATTCCCGGCAAGATGGTCAAAGGCATGGGCGGGGCCATGGACCTGGTGGCCGGCACACCCCGTGTAGTGGTCCTGACCGAGCACAACGCCAAGGACGGTACCGCGAAGATCGTGCGCGAATGCACGCTTCCGCTGACCGGGCTGAGCTGCGTGGACCGGATCATCAGCGATCTCGCCGTCTTCGACCTGGTGAAGAAAGACGGCGGCCGTCGGCGGCTCACGCTGACCCGGCTGGCCCCGGGCGTGAGTCTCACCGACATTCACGAGAAAACCGAAGCGGAATTCGACATATCCCTGAACGTACCGGGAGGCAGCCATCCGAACATCCGCGGACTTACCGGTTTTCCCCCGACTACGGACCCTGGGCTGGACGGGGAGTCATCACGAGCTTCTGAGGCGGTCCAGGCATGAGCGTGTTGATAGCCGGCTATGCCCGGACCCCTTTCTCGCGGTTCAACGGACGGTTCGCTTCCGTGCCGGCAACGGCACTGGGCGCCCATGCAATCAGTGCGGCACTAAGTCGCGCGGGTGTGCAAGGGACAGACGTGCAGTATGTTTTTGCCGGACAAGTTCTCCAGGGCGGAGCTGGGCAGAACCCGGCCCGGCAGTCATCGGTGACCGCGGGCATCCCGATGTCCGTACCGGCAATAACGCTCAATGCAGTGTGCCTGTCCGGAATGGAGGCAGTGGTCTCGGGTGCCCGCATGATTTCCGCCGGCGAGGCAGATGTAGTCGTGGCCTTGGGACAGGAATCCATGTCCCTGGCACCCCATGCCTTCCAAGCCCGTGCCGGGAACAGGTACGGCTCCATGCAGGCTCTGGACACACTCGAATACGACGGCCTAACGGATGCATTCGAACAGCGCTCGATGGGAGTCTCCACGGAAGAGGGAAACAGCGAATACGCCCTTGACCGGCCCAGTCAGGACGCCTGGGCTGCAGCCTCCCACCAAAAAGCCGAAACGTACGCGGACTTCCTCGCCGAGGAAATCGAACCGTTCAAGCTGGTCTCGCGTAAGGGCACCACACTCGTCACCGACGATGACGGGGTACGTCCGGGAACCACAGTAGATTCCTTGGCTCCCCTTCGCCCCGCCTTTGGTGGCGCAGGCACCATCACCGCCGGAAACTCGTCACAAATAACCGATGGGGCTGCTGCGCTGGTGCTGGTCAGTGACTCCGCAGCATACCGCCTGAACCTTTCGCCCCTCGCCGTCATCGAGTCGCATGCTTTCGTAGCCGGGCCCGATGTTCGACTGCACGACCAACCGGCCAATGCCATCACCGCAGCACTCGCCCGAATAGGTGCAGACACTCAGGACCTCGCTGCCGTCGAGATCAACGAAGCGTTCGCCGCCGTGGCCGTCAGGTCAGTCCAGAAACTCGGCATCAGTCCCGACATCGTCAATACCCGTGGCGGCGCCGTCGCACTCGGCCATCCCATCGGCGCTTCAGGTGCCCGAATCGTCGGCACGCTGGCGCGACAGTTGGCCGGGCTGGGACCAGGACAACTCGGAGCTGCCGGCATATGCGGGGGCGGCGGACAAGGATCCGCCATCATCCTCAGAGCACTCTAGGAGACAAGTGCTGGTCCCCACGATGCTTCAACAAAACAGCGAACGTTCAATCACACCGCCACGCCCACCGCAACCGGGAAGGATCCCCGGATCGGGAACCGGGCCCTATCGGGTAGCCCAGTGGAAACACCTGTGGCGTGACGAATTCATCGAGCTCCGCCGCGGCCACCGGACCGAGGGTACCGGGCGGGTTGACGACATCACCGAAGACGGCACGACCATGTGGATCCATCTGAGTGCCGGAAACGGACGCATCATGATTCATCAAGATGACGGAATCGACGTCTGGCGAGTCGACCCCCGCATACGACAGGACCGTCCCCTCCGCTGACAATCTGAGAACCAAACGACCGCGGCGGGACGGCCAGGCGATCACCCGGATCGCCACCTATCGCAACGACTGCCGTCCCGCCGCTCCTGCTAATCCCTGGGGAAACCGCAGTTATCGGTTCCCTGGCGCTTCGCGATGTCTCCGCTATCGTCAAGTAGAGGCACACCCCAACCTGACACCAGCCCGAACGTGCTGCCATTGCTGGGCGCCAGGAGTGACGACGCGACTGTTTTGACTCTGGTCGAAAAGGGAGGGCGCACTTAGTGGCTCATGATTTGGATGATGTGTTCTTTCATCCACACTCTTCTCCGCGCAAACGCACGAGCTCAGGGAACTTCTAACCCGCTACAAGCAACCCCGACCGCTGGGACTCCACAAAATTCACCACACATTTCCCGGAGAGTTGCTGGCGACCTCCAACCGTGATGGTGACGTCACCCACGGGAAGCCGACCCTCAGCTGGCACGATGGCCGGACCCCAGGCGCAAAATCTGCCAGCGGCGCGTGTCTGAAGCGTCTTCGACAAGGGCGGTGATGGCATTACGGGCACCCGCAGGATTGGCGGACGATGAGCTCTGGGGCGACTTTCTCGACCAAATCAGCAGTTGGAGCGTTGAGGGCTCCCAGTGCTGCGAGCAGTTTCCGGGCGGAAAGTTTGCCTAGACGTTCGGCATGGGTGGCTACGCTGGTCAGGGGCGGCTCCCAAAGGGCGGCTCCCCGGATGTCGTCGTACCCGATGACCCGGACCGACTCCACGGGTACGCCGTGCACGCGGAGTGCTCGGTAGAAGCCGAACGCCACGCTATCGCTGTGGCAGATCACCCCATCTGGCAGGGGGCCTGCGGCCAGCAACTGTTCTCCTGCCGCGAGGCCAGCTTCGCCTGTGGCGTCGCCTTGGATGTCGGTCAGCGCAGCCTCATCAAGCCCTGCGTCTGCGATCGCGTTTCGGACACCGTCCAAACGATCCCGGCGTGACAACACGATGTCGCGGCCGCCGAGGTAGGCAATGGTCCGGCACCCATGCTCCAGGAGATGTTGGGCGGCCAGCCGTCCGCCCTGAACATCATCGGGACCTATATATGGTGCAGGTTCCCCCTCGAGGTATCGGGTCATGAATACGTGTGGTGTTCCCGATGCTCTGATGGCGTCCAGCAAGTCGGGTGAACTCCCGGAGGCGGGGACTGCTGCCAGGCCTGCAATCTGGTGCTCCCGCAGCTCAGCGATCAGCTGTTCCTGTCGGGTCGGGTCATCCCCGGTCGCAACCACGAGCGAGAGGAATCCATGGGCGCGGAGCTCACCTTCCAGCCCCACCAGAAGCTCTCCGAAAAACGGGCTGGAGATATTGGTAACCACTACCCCGATGGTGCTGGAACGCTGGGTCCGCAGTGATGCGGCACCCCTGTTGTAGACGTAGCCGAGCTCCTTGATGGAGGCATGGACCCTGTCACGGGTTTTCTGCGACATGCGCCCAGTCCCGGTGACCACGTACGACGCGGTCGTCCGCGACACTCCGGCGTGGGCGGCCACGTCCTTGAGTGTCACGTGTTCTGTCATAGGACCTAAAGTAGCAGGACGAACGCGCCTTCCCGGGACGGGCGTCCCGGCGAGGGCGGTCATCGTCCGGCCAGCATCAGTTCGGCCCTGCTGGCAGTTTCCCGGGCCAGCTGCGCACTCAGCCCGGTATGGTGAACCGGATCCAGGAGCCTGCCTAGTTCCTCTTCGTCGAGCACTCCGGTGACCCGGGTGTCCTTCCGCAGAACGTCAAGGAAGTCGGTGCCGGTTGTGACGGCTTCCGTGGCGGCGTGGTGCACGATGTCGTGTGCCTCCTGCCGTCCCATGAATCCAGCCAGCCCCATCATCACGGCTTCGGCCGAGATGAGGCCATGCGTGAGGCCGAGGTTATCCTTCATTCTTTCCGGGAAGACATGCAGACCGCCCAAGAGGTCGGCCAGGAGACGGAGCGTCTCGGTGCCGTGCACAGCTGCGGTCATGACAGCATGGTCCATCAACGCCGAGCGGGCCCCATCCACTTCATGGGATTGGATCATTGCTTCCAGTGCCATGGGAGCAGCCGCCTGCACGATGGCCGCGTTCGTCACGACCCCGCCGCTGAGCTTGGGGTTCCGCTTCTGTGGCATCGTCGAGCTTCCAACATCGCCTTCGGGAATCTCCTCGCTTAGCTCGCCGTATTCGGCCGCCATCAGACGGGACACTTCCCCGGCGATCTGGCTCGATGACGCGGCCATCAAGGCCAGCACTGACACGAACTCGGCGAAGTGGTCCACGATTCCCCTGCCGGGGACTGGCATGGGCAGCAGGCCCAATTCTTCAGCCACGAGCTGCTGGACCTGTGGGCCTTTCCCGCCGAACGTAGCGAATGTCCCTGCCGCTCCGCCCGTCATGGACACGGCCAAGCGGGGACGCAGCTGATCGAGACGTGTCAGGTGCCGGAGCATGGGATCGAGCCAGCAGGCCACCTTGTATCCGAAGGTGATCGGCACGGCCTGCTGCCAGTGAGTCCGTCCGGCCATGAGGGTGTCCGCATGATTCAGCGCCAACTCCACCAGTGCCCGAATGACGTGGATGGATTGTTCCTCCACGGCGTCTAGGGCCTTGAGGATCCCGACGGTATCGCCGCTTTGCTGGATGTTCTGTGTCGTGGCACCCCAATGGACCCACCCGCCGGCTTCCGGTCCGGTGACACGGGACAGTTCACGGATGATCGGGACCATGACGTGGCCAGTGAGGCGTTCCTGGTTGTCCAGTTCGGCTTCGTCCAAGAGTTCCAAACGGGCGTTTTCTGCGATCGTCCGGGCGGCTGCTTCCGGGACGATGCCGAGCCGGGCTTCGGCCTTGGCCAGCGCTGCTTCAACGTCCAGCCAGCGCTGGCGTTTGCTGGTCTTGGTAAACAGGTCCCGGACCTGATCGGTGGCGCACGTGGTGAGCATGTCGTGGGTGCCTCTTTCCTTAAACAACGGGTCCTGCCATGGCCTTGGTCGCTGCGTCGTCCCTGGACGCCTCTTTCTTGTCCCGTTCCAGGAGTTTGGAGACGGTCAGCACGATCAGGATCAGGACGATCTGCAGGCTTCCATAGGCGGCAGCAGAACCGAACTCTGCCGAGTAGATCCGGTTGTAGATCTCCACGGACATCGGGACGTATCCGGCGGGGTAGATCACCACGGAGGCCACGTACTCACCGACGCCGTCGACGAAGGCCAAGAGGGCTCCCGCGATGATGCCCTTGGAGACCAGCCGCAAGGTGATGGTCCTCAGAACCCGCGTGGGTGAGGCGCCGAGGTTCCGCGCGGCTTCTTCCACCGATGGGTCCAGCTGGTCCAATGTGGCGGTCGTGGACCGGAACACGAGCGGCACGTACCGGACGAAGTAGGCCACCGGGAGAATCCAGAGGGTACCCACGAGGCGCAGGCCCAGGTTTCCCGGGTTGGGATCGTTGAATGCCGTTACGAGGTTCACGCCGATGACGGTGCCGGGCAGTGCCCACGGAAGCATGATGGCCAGATCCAACAGGGTCTTCCCGCCGAGCTTCCAGCGGGAAATGATCCAGGCCGCGAGAGCGCCGATAACTACGGCAGCGATGGTTGCCAGGAGACTCATCTGGACGGACACGTTGATGGGCAGCAGACTCCTGGGGTTGGAGAAGATGCCGATGTAGTTCCCGAGCGTGTATTTGGCGGGCAGAACCTGGGTGGTCCAGGAACTGTCGACGGAGAAGGACACCAGAATGATGACCAGAACCGGGGCAACCAGGACGACGCTGAGCAGCAGCGAACTTCCCAGCGCCACGTAGCGCATGACTCCCGTGCTCACAGCACGGTCCCGCTGGGTCCCTTTGGACAGGGAGCGGTGGATGCGACGGCCCTGGTACCACCGCATGGCAACCAGGAACAGGATCGAGACGACCGAGAGGACCGTGGACTGGGCTGCGGCGAGCTCGTGGGCGCCGGCCGTCCTTGTGGAAACGATCTGCATGGTCAGCGTCTGGACGTTGTAGAGCTGCGGCGCCGTGAAGGAAGCCATGGAAATCATGAATGTCAGAAGAGCACAGGACACCAGGGCAGGGGTCAGCATGGGCAGGATGACCGTGCACCACGTCCGAACCTTTCCTGCGCCAAGATTGGCAGCTGCGGATTCAAGAGAGGAATCCAGCCCGGCCAAACCTGCAGTCACGGACAGATAGAAGAACGGGTACATGGTGAAGGTGTGCACCACCAGGACCCCTGCGATGCCGGAGACAGCTGTGGCTGCGGGGCTGATGCCGATCAGTTCGTGCAAGGCGCGGGGAACGATGCCTGTTTCACTGTAGAGGAGCACGAAGGACACCGTGCCGATCAGGGGCGGCAGGGCCATGGGCAAAATGGCGAAAACTTCCAGGAGCTTGCGGCCGGGGAAGTCGAACCTGGTCAGCAGCACGGCCAGGAGGGTGCCCACCACGCCGCACAACACCACGGAGGCGAGGGAGATCCCCACGGACAGTCCCAGGGCCGAGAGTTAGGCGCCGCTGAAGAAGTTAGCGTAGTTGGCGCCCAGTCCTTCACCCTTCGCAGAGAACAACGCGGTTTGGGCCATGGGGACCACCACGAAGAAGAGCAGGATCAGGAAGACGGGGATAGCCAAAATGTAGACAAACCTGTCATGCCCGATTCGCTCACCCAGGCTGCCGCGGGACACCCGCGCCGCAGTCTTAACGCTGATGCTTTCCCGGGTGAGAGTGTCGGTACTCATGGCTGCACCATCCAGGCCTTGTTGCGCCCGCACACCAGATGGACGGAGTCGCCTTCACGCGGTGCGTCCAGGCCGTCCGGGACGCTCACGGTCAGGATCTCCGCACCGCATGCCACCTCGTAGTTAAGGGAGGCGCCGGTGAATTCGAGGGATCGCACGACACCGGTCAAAACACTGTCCTCCTCGGCGCCGAAGCTAAGCTGCTCGGGACGGATGGACACCTTGACGACCGTTCCAGGTGTCGCTTCGACGTACGGGGAAACGGGCACCTGAAGTTCACCGCCGCCCTCGAGTCTCAGACGCACGCCTTCCACGCTTGTGGACAGGACCGTTGCGTCGAGGACGTTGCTGCTGCCGATGAATCGGGCCACGAATGCCGTTGCGGGACGGTGGTAGATCTCGCGGGGCGCGGCGACCTGATGCACTTTGCCGGCTTCCAGCACCGCGATGCGGTCGCTCATGGCCATGGCCTCGGACTGGTCGTGCGTGACGTAGATACCGGTGATGCCGGCCTCACGCTGGACCTTGCGGATCTGCAGGCGGGTTTCCTCGCGAAGCTTGGCGTCGAGGTTGGACAGCGGCTCGTCAAGCAGCAGTACGGACGGTTCGATGACAACCGCGCGGGCCAGGGCTACGCGTTGCTGCTGCCCGCCGGAGAGCTGGTCGATCCTACGCGAACCGTAGCCAGCAAGACCAACCTGGGCGAGGGCCTTCTCGATCCGCCTGGCCCGGTCTGCTTTGGCCACCTTTCGAATGCTCAGGCCATACGCGACGTTCTGCGCCACGGTCATGTGCGGGAAGAGGGCGTAGTTCTGGAAGACCATGCCCGTGTCGCGGCGGTGCGGAGGGGTGTTGGTGACTTCCTTGCCGCCGAAGCGGATCATGCCGCTGGTTGGCTGCAGGAATCCTGCGATCATGCGGAGCATGGTGGACTTGCCGCAGCCGGACGGTCCGAGCAGGGTAAAGAATTCGCCGGCACCGATGATGAGATCCATGGCGACGGTAGGGGGAAGGTCGCCGTAGCTCTTGGTGACGTTGTCGAGTTGAACTGTGATCATGACGTGTACCTCTGTTGTTCGGCTCGGGTTAGCCGTGGTTCTTGATGTTCTGGACCCAGTAATTGATCCATTCGGCTTCCTTGGAGGACTCGGCCTTCCAGTCGACGTTCATTTCCTTCAGGCCAACGTTGGCCAACCATTCCGGCTCCTTGGCGAGTTTCACCGTGGGGATCTGGAAGTTGTTCTCGGCAAGGTACTGCTGGGTGGAGTCGCTGAGCAGGAACGCGGCGAAGGTGTCTGCGGCGTCCTTGTCGGGGCCGTTTTTGACCTTTCCAATCCCGTCAAGGAGGACCGGTGCACCGGAGGCAGGGACGACGGGGGTGAAGGGCACTCCAGCCTTTTGCTGGTTCATGATGTCCTGCAGGTTCCAAACCGTGAGCGGCGCTTCCTGCCGTTGGATACGGAGGTACAGGTCGGTGGGGTTGGCAGTGTAGTCCTTGGTGTTGGCATCGAGCTTCTTAAGCCATGCGTAGCCGGGTGCGGGGTCCGAGACAGTGCCGTACTTCAGGATCATCGAGCCGAAGATGCTGCGCATCGTGCCGGAGGCTGCCACGTCGCGGATCAGGATCTTGTCCTTGTACTCGTCCTTGACCAAGTCATCCCAGTCCTTGGGAGCCGATTCCGGGGTCAGCATGGTGTTGTTGTAGGCGATAACTTCGGCGAGGCGCTGCTCGGCCAGCCACAGGTTGTTCTTACCGCGGTACTTCTCAGGGACTCGGTCCACCACGTCCTGCTTAAAAGGTTCCAGCAGGCCCGCCGTTACGCCCTGATCGAACTGCTGGGACGTACCGCCCCACCAGATGTCCGCTTGCGGTTTGCCAGCCTCGGCACGGACGCGGTCCGCAACTTCCTGGGCACCTAGGGTCAGGAGGTTGAGTTTGACTTCCGGGTGTTCGGCTTCGAACTTTTTGACGATTCCCTCGGTGATGGCTTTCGGCCGGGAGGTATAGACGGTGACGGTCCCGGAAGTGGATCCGCCGGCTGAGCCGGAGTCCAGCCCGCAGGCGGAGGAACCGAGGATGACAGCCGTTGCGATGGCGGCTGAGACGAATGTGCGACGACGCATGTTGCTCTCCTTTGAGTCAGCCGCGAAAACATCGGGGAGGCGGCTGAGGTCATGTGACTTTGGCGGATCGATTCACCAAGGCTGATGAAATATGCCAGTGGTCTATGTGATCGTTTGGCGGATCGATTCACCAACTGGCTTAAACATCATGCACTCGTGACTCCAGTCACGTCAAGCCGCGGCTAGGAGGGGTTAGTTCAGCCGGGGTAAGTGACATGGAAACTGCCCTTAAGCCCGGCCGCTCGTTCGTAGGCACCACCCTAGAGTCATAGTGCAGGCAGAAGTCTTTTGGCCTACACCCCAATCTGACGTCAGGCGCGTGTGACATGGGAGGATTTGGACTGTGGGGGAAGCTCCGGCTGTTCTCAGACGCATGCCGTATCTCAGCATGGGACATAGCCGCCCCTCCTCTTCAGGCCAAGTCCACCAGACCCAGATTCTTGGGGCTATTGTGCTTGTTCTCGAGCTGCCTACGTCCCGGTTTCCTTCCCCAAGCTGTCAGGGTGGGATCTGAGAACATGATGAGGCACTGTCTAGAAAACAGAAATGTGGCTCTATTCTGACGCGACGCAGCAGACCGGTAGGACAACGGCAAGAGCCCGCTGTTCAGCTAAAACCTAGGCTAAATAATGGCCAAAACTTCGGCTATGATTATCGCGTGAAGACGGTACCGCTTAGTGAGGCGAAGGACAAGCTTTCCGCGCTCGTGGAGGAAGCGGACAAGACGCACGAGATCATCCAGATCACCCGACACGGGCACCCGTCAGCGATCCTGATGTCTGCTGCGGACCTGGAATCCCTGCAGGAAACCATCCATTGGCTGTCGCAGCCGGGCATCCGTGAAGACCTCGCTCAGGCCAGGCGCGATATCGCGGAGGGAAATACAACCAGCGGAGAAGATCTCCGCCGCGAATTCGGGCTCCCGCCACGGTGACCGAGTCCGCCGCCCAAGATCCATGGAAGGTTGAAGTCACCAGCCCGGCACTGAAGGGCTTCCGGCGGCTCCCGGAAAAAGCGGCCGCCGCCATTGTCGAGTTCGTCACCGGAGTCCTGCCCCAGAACCCGTACCGGTTGAGCAAGCCCCTTACGAACGAACTCCTCGGGCTCCGCACCGCCCGACGGGGTGACTACAGGGTGCTGTTCACCCTCGACGTTGAAGCTCACATCCTCTACGTTCACCGCATCGAACACCGCTCGGACGTCTACAAACCCCGATAACCCGCCACTCCCAAGCCTGGAGAAGAGCAGCCGGCGCAGCTTGATGGAATCTCCATTATCGTTTTATCTGAACGCGCTGGATGCGAGAATCTCTCATCTATTGCGGGATCCAGACATCGGAATCGGCCAGGCCTTGTCTGCATGTGGGCGCCCATCGTCCAGAGCGGTCATGGTGAGTCGCCGCCGCTGTTGATCCACGAGGGGCGTCAAGCCAACTCGGCCGCATGGGAGATGACGCCGACGCCATCGTCAAAGGGTTGGACCGCCGCGGTGCGGAGACATTCAGCGTAGCGCTCACGAGTCTGGAGGCCGGAAGTGACCGGGTCCAACGCCTTGCGCTGCACTGCGCCGACCTGAAATGGTCCGCAGGCAGGATCAGTTGCATCGACCCCGTACCCGTGAAGCGTGCGCTGTTCGACCATATTCGGCTGGTGGTCCGTGAAGCCGCCAGGCAAGGACTCCTCCACGCGCAGGGCTCCCGCAGCTCGACGAGGCAAAACGCGATCACCTGTCTGACCTGGCAAGAGGCGCAGAGGAGTGCTGCCAAAGAACCGTGGCTACCGGTCTGCTGAAGTGGCAGAGCGGGCCTTCCCGAGAATGAAGTCGCGGTCGGACTCTGAGAGCGGCGAGCCTCCGTGCAGGTCACAATCGTCGGCCCGTACGCCGATCTCCTCGCAGATCAGGGTAGCCATGGTGCGCGGCATGATCGCAGACCCTGGGTTATCGATGAGCCATTGCTGCGTGGAGGGGCTGAGTTTGTCCCAGTTTCCCCTAATGTCCATCTCCATTGACACTGCCTTCCTGAATAGGTGTGTTACCTGGTGCCTGCTACAAGCGGTTGGACCGCCCAGCCTGATGCCGGAAAGCGGTTCGGGAATGGATCTTTCAGCCGTGCACTAGTCTGCGAGATCACGCGATACATGGTTGCTCCTGGCTGCTGATTTCCGTCTCCCCGCCGGGGCGGCGGCACTGCGGATCACCGTCACTGGCCAGTGTGGTCTGCCTGTGTTACGGCGGCTTATCGTCGACATGACGATCTGGTGTCCAGATTCGCGATACGACTGAAATCACTCCGCGGCTTACCGTCCGCGGTCGGCTCCCACAGCCTTGGCTGCTCTCTATTCGTAGGTGCCAGCCAGCCTGCCGTGGCCCGCACCTCCGGGCTGTTGCACCCGGCAGAGGCTGTTGCGCTGCCGGGTGGGGTGCCGAGGCCCGTTCTCGTCTTGCCCCGCATGCTCGATTGGCTGGTCTTCGTCATCATCGTGATACTCCCTGCTGCCTGAAAAGTCCCTGAGACCGACAGGAAGAATGCCCGTTGCATCCGGACCTGCGAGCCAGGGGTCGAGTCGGACGGGCCTGGCGGGCAGCGCCACGTTGCCGCGAAACAACGTGGATCAGCACACATCGGTTGCGAGTCCGGTGCTGAAGTTCAGGAGCAGGCATGCCGTTCTTTGGTTCGGGTGGCAAGTGGAACCGGTAGGGCAGCTCGGCGGTACAGGCCTTGGTGATCGCGGGGGTTCCGGCGGAGCCCTCGCCCCGAAACCCGCCACCTCGCCCAGCCCAACAAAGAGATTAAGAGGGCTTTCAGGTGTGGCGGTGTGCCGGGGCGAACTGCGCCGCGCGGTTCCTTTCTTCGGCGCGGATAAGGTGCACGAGCGCGTTAATGAGGGCCAGGTGGGTGAACGCCTGGGGGAAGTTGCCGAGGTGGCGGCCGTTCACAGGATCCAGCTCCTCGGCGTAAAGTCCCAAGGGGCTGGCCAGGGACAGCAGATGCTCGCACAGCGCCTTGGCGCGTACCACTTCTCCGATCTCCACCAGGGCCGAGACGAGCCAGAACGAGCACGTCGTGAACGTCCCCTCGTCACCCGTGAGCCCGTCATCGGTCTGCTCGGGGCGGTAGCGCAGGACCAGCCCGTCCCGGGTGAGCTCGTCGGCGATGGCAAGGACTGTGGCGCGCACGCGCGGATCGTTCGCCGGCAGGAACCGAACCAGGGGAATAAGGAGCAGGGAGGCATCAAGGTTCATCGTGCCGTAGGACTGGACGAAGACGCCGCGGTCATCGACACCGTTGCGGCAAATGTCCTCGTGGATCTCCTCCGCGAGGGTGTCCCACTTCCGCGCGTAGTCAGCCTGGCCGTGCAGCCGGGCAAGCCGGGCGCCACGGTCGAGGGCGACCCAGCACATGAGCTTTGAGGAGGTGAAGTGCTTTGGTTCGCCTCGGACCTCCCAGATGCCGTGGTCCGGGTCCCGCCAGTGGACGGCGGCTTGCTCCACTTGGCGGAGCAGGACTGGCCAGAGCGGCTCGGGAAGCTGGTCCCTGGACTTGGCGTGAATGTAGACGGAGTCGAGCATGGCACCCCAGACATCGAGTTGCCTTTGGTGGACGGCGGCGTTGCCGGTCCGCACGGGCCGGGCGCCGTCGTAGCCGTTGAGCTCCTCGAGTATGGCCTCGGGAAGGTCCCGCTCGCCGTCGATTCCGTACATGATCTGCAGGTCGTCCTCTGCGGCGACGTCGCGGATAAATGCGAAGAAGTCGTCGGCCTCGCGGTCCAGGCCGAGGGTGTAGAGGGCCCACAGGGCGAACGTGGAATCGCGAACCCAGGTGTACCGGTAGTCCCAGTTCCGCTCTCCCCCGGGCGTCTCGGGGAGTGATGTGGTCGGCGCTGCAACCAGGGCGCCGGTCGGCGCGTAGGTGAGGCCCTTCAACGTCAAGGCACTGCGTTGCAGCTCCTCCCGCCACGGGTGGTCCGGGAACTCGCCGCCGGTGATCCATTGCCTCCAGAACTCGGTGGTCTGCCACTGCCGGTAGGTAGCCTCCTCCCATGTCATCGGTGGGGGCAGCGACCCCCAGGAGAGCGCGATAAACGCCTGCTCGCCCTCGGTCATCCGGCTGCGGATCACCGCGGTGGAGTCCTCGATACCCAGCCGGCGGTCGGTGGTCAGCCGGAGCACAGGGTCTGCGTCGTCGCGGCTGACGGTCAGGACCTCCCCGTAACCGGGACCGGCAAACTCCCACCGGGCCCTGCGCCGGCCGTAGCCGAAAACCGGCTCGCACATCGCAGTCAGTTCCACGGCGCCGTTGACGCACCGGACGGTGCGCAGCAGGCAATGCTCAGCCTCGAAGTTCGTCGGCGGGCGCCGGTATCGGCCGGCCCTCTCTTCGGTGTGGTGCCACGGGCCCATCACGAGGGCATCCCTCACGATGAGCCAACCCGTCCTTGTCTGCCACGTGGTCTCAAGGATCAGGCTGCCGGGGAGATATCGGCGCGCAGTGGGCACCCGCACGCCGTAGGGTGCTACCTTGAAGGCCCCCGCGGCGCGGTCAAGCATGGCGGAGAACAAGCTCGGTGAGTCGTGACGCGGCACGCACATCCACTCCACCTGACCGCTCGGTGCGATCAAGCAGTTTGCTTCACAGTCGGACAGGAAGGCATAGTCGGCGATCGGCGGGTATTGACTCACTCCTGCCCCTAACCGCCGCCTCTGGGCCCCGGACCCGGCGTCGCTCCTCACCACACCAGTATGCTGCTCCCCCGGTGGCAGCGAGTCCTGACTCCGTGCCTTGACGCTGCTGTCGCCCTGGATCTAGGTCGAAAGCTTCCACTCCGGCAAGCAGGCCCCCGAGAGATCACGTGGGTGATCCGGTCACGACGGTCGCCGAGGTGGTTTCTTCGATCAGCACGTACTTCCGGGTCTGCCGCGGTGGACGGGAACGACGACGGGAAAAGCTCCGCGAGTGCTCCGGTGCGGATGACCGCCTCACCGCCCGCGCTTTCACGCGCACGAGGCCCTGACCGTCCGAGGGCACCGGCGCTCCACCTCTTCGACCCGCAACACTCGATACTGCCGAACCCGTCGTACCGGACCCTCGTCGTACCGAACCGCCTTTGGCATGGTCACTCTCCTCCAGTTCCCCTGGCCCCGATACCGGCCGAAAGGCCCGGGGATGGCGCCAGCCGGGACCTCCCGTCGGCACGGAAGCGGTTGGGCCCATCAGCCCGGCGTTTTTTGTGGACCGGGGGCCAGCCGTGCGGCAGCAGCTTGTTCGGTCGCCCGGCCCGTGGGTCGAGAGGAAATGCAGTGGCCCGGAATGCGGGAGGTGGTGCCTGAACTCCGTCGGGTAGCGACGCGAATCACGACCAAAGAGCGGTGTGCCTCAGGCAGCTTTTAGGGTCTCCCGCAGCGGTGCCAGTGCCGAGCTCCAGGCGATGACCTGGTCGAGCATCGTGGTCAGAGCTCGAAGGTTGTAGTCGCCGGGCCGGAAAACACGGAAGTTTTCAAACTCCGTGATCATCGAGAGCACCACCTGCTGGCGGACGTCGGCCATCTGGAGTTCGGCCGCGACCTGGCGCAGGTGCTCGACCGCGCGGGCTCCCCCTACCGCGCCGTAGGACACGAAACCGATGGCCTTGTTATTCCATTCGGCGTACAGGTAGTCAAGGGCGTTTTTGAGCACGCCGGGTATGCCGTGGTTGTACTCCGGGGTGACGATGATGAACCCGTCGAAAGCGGCAATTGTTTCCGCCCACTGCCTGGTGTGCTCATGCTGGTACTGGCCGAATGATGGCGGCATCGGTTCGTCCAGATGCGGGAGCGGGTGGTCCCGCAGGTCGATCAGTTCGAATCCGGCGTCCGTGCGGCGCGAGGCCGTTTCCAGTACCCAGCGGGCCACCTGTTCGCCGTTACGGTTGGGACGGGTGCTCCCGAGAATAATACCGATCCTGGTCATGTCAATCCTCCTGTCTGCAGCCAGGGCATTTATTTGCTACGTCAAGCAAACTCTTGTCCGGTTGCTTTGTCAAGCAAGTATTATGGGCAGTGTGAGAGACCAGCCGCCTGAATCTCCAGTTCCGCTGAGTGCGGCGGAAGAAGCATTTATGCGCGCTCTGGGGCGGGCCATCATCACTGTTCCGAGGGCCTTCGATGCCGACCTGCTGCGCGAGCAGAATATGTCCATGAGCGAGTATGCCGCGCTGATGCACCTGTCCGAGGCCTCCGACCGGCGGCTGCGGATGAGTGATCTGGCCACCACCTCTTCACTGTCCCTCAGCGGCATGACCCGGATCGTCAGCCGGCTGGAGGGCCAAGGTTTGGTGCGGCGGGAGCGGTGCGCGACAGACGCCCGGGGCTTCAATGCTGTGCTCACCGACGCCGGTCTCCAGCGCCTGCGCGAGGCCTGGCCGGCACATCTGGCGAGCGTCCGCCGCCACGTATTCAACCACCTGGACTCCATTGACCTCCCAGCCATCACCGCCGCCTTCGAGCAATTCGCCGCTGATCATCAAACTGCCGACACGCGGGACTGAACTGAGACGCCCTTGCCCGTGCCCGCCGTAAAACTCTGAGAACGCCTCAACGCCGGCCCCGCGATCCAGGAATGGGCGAACAGCCGAACGCTGGATAATAAAGGACGAAATGCGGCGCTGGACCATGACCGCGGTAGTGGCCGTTCCAAGGAGATAACGGATCGCTGACGCAGAGTTGGTGCTACGGCCGGAACTCACGCCGTCGGAAAGGCAAGAGACGGTCCTGAATCGCGTGGACATACTCCTCCACCTGCCTGCAATGGGCACAACCCGCTTCGGTACCTGACGTGCCGGCTCGGGGCTTTAGCTCTACTCGTGCCGCTGGCTGGTTGCCGGTGGCTCCATTTCTTCCGGTTCCTGGGGAACCGCGTCATAGATCACCTCGTGGTACGCCAATGCCCGTGCCCGCAGCCCTGGGCCGCCGCGCCCGGCTCGGCGTGGACGCCGTCCTCGGCACCTACGGCCACGGATACGGCGGGCTGGACAGAACTAGGCGTCGTAACCGAGTGGATCGACGCCATCGACGATTTGAGGCCGCCGCCAAGCACGGAGTCGAGACGGACGGAGGCAGCACGGCCGGACCCGGCGCCTGGTACTCGCCGAGCTGGCCGGCCCGATCGCCGGCGGACAACTCCACGTGCCTAACGCAAACCTCCACCCCCTGGCGGAGGTACGCGCGACCTGCACCGTGCTCGAACTCCGCCTCACCCACGGCAAGATCGTCCTTAGACGCAGAGGAACCGCCGTTATTGCCAAGCCAATCGACCCTAGCGGCATGAAACGGGCCGGACTAGCATTTGGCTATCTCTCCGCCTCAATACAGGAGAACCCATGCCGGAAGAGCCACCACCATGCCCAGCACGCGATGTCACCCGGGCCGGTGCAAAAGTCACCGAGATCGCCGCGAGCCACACCGTGTACGTCTCCCAGCCGCAAGCCGTAGCAGCTCTGATCAAGGAAGTGGCTGCGCGGCGGCTAGCGGGGCCACCCATTCGAGCCACCCCTCTGTCGGCACGAAGGAAGCCGGCCGCGGTGGCCGGTTTTTGCAAAAAGGTTCCACACGAACCAACAGGCAAGGAATCGAAATGTGGACCTCACCAGTCGTCGGCAGTAGCTCCCGCCCTGTGAAACGACGGAAGCGCCCGCCCACCCCGGCAAAGTTAGTTCTTCCCTCAAGGCATGCACCAGCCGCCGACGGATCAGGAGAAGGAGATGTCCAAGATCGTCCGCAGACCGCCTGCCGGGTCCGCCTGCGCCCACCTGACTGAAACCTAGACACCGCGTCCGTACGGGTCGATGACGCGGAGCGAGAGGAACTCTCGCACCGCTTCCCCGGCCCAAACCGGCCGCCGCATCCCGCCTTGGCACAACCCGAAGGACCCCCATGAACCGCACCGTCGGCGACCTGATGCGGTGCAACCTCCTCGACGTCTTCAACGAACCAGACCCCGCCCGCCGCGCCGCAGCCATCGCCGAGACCTACTCCGATGACGTCGTCTGGCACGAGCCCGACCGCATCATCCGCGGCCGAACGGCTCTAGCCCGGCGCGCCGCCGAACTACGCGAGCAAACCCCGGACTGGGTCTTCCACCAGGACGGCCCCGTCTCTGTCAACGACGACCTCGGTCACCTCGGATTCCGGTTCGGCCCCGCCGGACAGCCGCCCGTCGTGACCGGAATGGACATCGCTCACTGCAAGGAGGGAGTGATCACCGAACTTTACACCTTGGTCACCTCGACCGCCGAGGACCAGGCGTCAGCTGGGACTGACGCGCAGTGAATGAATGGCCACTCGGGCATGGCAATGCTGTGCGGTGAGCCCGCGGCGCACGCTTCTGGCGGCGGGCCCCGCGTACAAAGCGCGGCTGGCACGGAAAACAGTCATCGGACCACTCCCTTAGGTTGACGGAATCAGTACTGTCGGCGTCAAACTACGGGCCACGGCTTTGGCTCGCAGGTCGAAGGCGCCGATATCGGAACGGGGCCTTCACAAATCGCGCGGTGTTAGCGGGCCAGGCTCCGGTACCCGCCGTTGACCCAGTCGGCGACGAGCCGGCCGTAGTCGCCCGCTGCTTCTTCCCAGGCGAAGTGACCGGCGTCCAGCGGATGCATCTCGCTGTTGGGCAGGAGACTGTGCAGGTACTCGCTGTTTGACCACGGCACGAGGTCATCGTGGCGGCCCGCCACGATCTGGGTGGGCGTGGTGATGGTCGGCAGCAGTTCGCGCAGCACCGGGTTCTGCTCGGGGTAGGTTCGCACAAACCGCGCCGATTCGGCGAAGCGCCCGAGGTCGTAGGCGCTGACGTAGTCCTCGTGGACCTCCGGCTCGGTGCTGCTCGGGGCGGCCGGCTCGACAGCGTAGCCAATATTCCTTCTGGCGTCGAGGGTGCGCACGTCATCCAAAGTCGGCGCTTCGATGATGTCTTTGAGCGCGCCGCCGGCGTCGATCGGAAAGCGGACCGCGCCGCCGCCGACGGTCAGGCTCCTGACACGTTCCGGAGCACGTGCAGCAAGGAAAAGGGCCGCTGCCGTGCCAACGTCCGGTCCGACGACGTGCGGCACTCCCAGTCCCCACTCATGGATCAGCCGGGCCAGGAACGCCGCGGAGCCCTCCGGAGCGATCAGCTCCGGGCGGCCATCCGAATGGCCGAACCCCGGCATGTCGATGGCGACCACCCGCCCGATTTCCGCAAGCCGGTTCCAGATCCGGCGGAACGCCCACAGACTTTCCGGCCACGGCGCCAGCAGCAGCACCGTGGTGTCCGAGTCTGCCTTGCTGTCCGCGAACCTCACCCGCACCCCGTCACAAACCCGGAAGTATGTGCTGATCGTCGAAACCGCCTCGGTACCCATCTGACGACCTTCTTCGTTGAACCGCTGACCGCCAGGACCGCCCGCCCGGCCCGTCCAAGCCACGCTGCCCGGAGCGTCCGCTGCAGCAGTTCTAGACCCCGCCGCTGAGCAGTGTCAAGACCGGAATCAGTCCGGCACAGCAAGCAGCCCACGACCGGTCAGCGGCCGGCCTGGAGACCGGGTTGTTGGTGAAGCATTTTGGCTCTGGCAGCGGAAGGGCTCCGGGTCTAGCATCCGGGTGTTACCCCATTTTTTAGAGCAGGAGGAATCCCGGTGTCTGCAGAAAAAGTGAACAACGTCGTTCTGGTGCATGGCGGTTTCGTCGACGGGTCGGGCTGGCAGGGTGTGTACGACCAGCTGACCGCAGAGGGCTATAACGTCAGTATCGTCCAGAACCCGACGGTGACCCTCGAGGACGATGTCGCCGTGACGAGGCGTGCGATCGCCAACTGTGACGGCCCTGTTGTGCTTGTTGGCCACTCCTACGGAGGGGCCGTCATCACAGAAGCTGGCAGCCACGAGAACGTCAGCGCCCTGGTCTACATCGCCGCGTTCGCACCCGACACCGGTGAATCAGTCAACACCCTCATCGCCGACCCTCCACCGGGTGCGCCTGTCCCGCCGATCCTGCCGCCGAAGGACGGGTTCCTGTTCCTGGACCGGGAAAAGTTCGCCGATTCCTTCGCTGCCGACGTGCCACCCCAACAGTCGGCATTCATGGCCGATGCGCAGGTCCCCTGGGGCGTCGGCGCCCTGCAGGGGCAGATCACCAAGGCCGCCTGGCGGGACCTGCCAAGCTGGTACCTGATCGCAACGGATGACCGGATGATCCCTCCGCCCGCGCAGAGGGCGATGTCCCAACGGGCCGGCGCAAAGGTCACTGAAGCCGCCGCGAGCCACGCCGTGTACGTCTCACAGCCCGAGGCCGTGGCCGCGCTGATCAAGGAGGCGGCCACGGCGCGCGGCTAACGTCACCGGGAGGAGGCCTGCTGCCGCATTCGCCATCTCCCGGGCTGGTCCATCGCGGAGTAGCCTTCGTGCATGAGCCTTCCCCATCGGCTCGCACGCATGTCGGGCCGCGATCCGGCCGAGCAACACCGCGCCTCAACCCCGCTCGAGCTGCTCTTCGACCTGACGTTTGTCGTAGGCTTCAGCGCGGTCTCATCGCAGGCGGCGCTGCTCCTTGAGCACGGGCACTGGCCGGCGGCGGTCACCGGGTTCGGCCTTGGAGTTTTCGCGATCAGCTGGCCGTGGGTGAACTACGCGTGGCTGGCCTCCGCATACGACAATGACGACGTCTTCTTCCGCATCGCGACACTCGTCGAGATGATCGGTGTGCTCGTGATAGCCCTGGGCCTGCCGCCCTTCTTCCGTTCCATCGACGAAGGCCGTCATGTCGATAACGGCATCATGGTGAGCGGATACGTGATCATGCGCGTCGCCGCGGTCGCCCTCTGGCTCCGCGCGGCACGGCATGATCCTGGGCACCGCCGGGCCTGCCTGGCCTACGCAGTGACCATCTCGGTGGCGCAGATCGGATGGGTGCTACTCATCCTCGCTTCGCTCCCGATCGGGGCAACGGCATGGATCATCGCCGCCCTCACCGGGGTTGAACTGGCGGGTCCCATCCTCGCCGAACGCAAGGAGGGAGGCACCCCCTGGCATCCGCACCACATCGCCGAACGGTACTCGCTGCTCGTGATCATCACCCTCGGCGAGGTTATTCTCGGCACAGTCCTGGCCATCTCGGCTGTCGTCGACCGCTCGGGCTGGTCGGCCGAAGTCGTGCTAGTCGCCTCCGGCGGCACTGCCCTGGCCTTCGCGATGTGGTGGCTGTACTTCACCGTCCCGGCAGGGAGGGTGCTGGCACGCCACCGCCGCCGCACGTTCGGTTGGAGCTACGGACACATCATCGTCTTCGCCGCCGTCGTCGGTACCGGCGCCGGCCTCCACGCCGCAGCCGAGTACATCTCCGGCGAGAGCCACATCGCTGCGACCGCGACGGTGCTCACAGTCGCCATCCCGGTGTTTCTCTTCGAGCTGACGCTCATGATGATCTACTCGTTCCTGCTCCGCACCGCCGACCGCCACCACATCTGGGTTTTCACCGCCGCCGGGCTCGTCCTTGCCTGCGCCGTGGTCGCGGTCGGCCTGGGCGCGAGCCTGGGTGCTGCCCTGCTGATCGTCGCCGCCTCCCCGGCGCTCATCATCGTCGAATACGAAGCGGTCGGCTACCGGCACGCGGAACAGGCCCTGAAACAGGCCGGAGCCTGAGACCGACCCGGCGGATGCAAGGGGGCCGGGGCGGGCGTCAATGCAGCCGTTGTTCCCAGTCCTTTGGCACCCGTGAGGCCGGCCCGGGAACGGATTGGTCCTCCGGGTGATGTGCAGGAGGCGCCAGTTCCGGGCCGTGAAAATAGGTGGAGCTGCGGTAGTCCCAGAACCAGTCCTCGCCCGGTTCGAAGCTGCGGATGAAGGGGTGCCCGGTGGAGTGGGCGTGGGCTGTGGCGTGCCGGGCGGGGGAATTGTCACAGCAGCCGACGTGGCCGCACTGGGCACAGCGGCGCAGGTGCAGCCACCAGCCGCCGGCGGCGTCGCATTCAACACAGCCCGGACCGCTGGGCGGCACCGAAACATCGATCCCTGGGGTCTCGGCCATGACCGCCTCCTCGCTTGGATCCGCGCGGAACAAGGCTAACTTTACGCCCGGCCGGACTGGCCCGGGGAGCTACAGCGGTGGCTCAGGACCCCGGTTCGCTCGATGCCACAGCCTGGCTGGATCGGTCTCAAGCGCGGTACGGTCCCACCGCCCCGCCACCGCCGCGGCGGTGTAAGTGGACTGCAGGAACCGCAGCACCTGCCGGTCGGGATCGGGTGCGCGTCGGACCGCCTCAAAGGGCAGCAGATAGAGCCCCAAATCATGGTCGTAGGCTGCCTCGAACGGTTCGACCGCGGACCCGGCAAACCCTTCGGGCTCGGGGTAGGCGTAGGAATAGAATGCGCCTTCGTCTCCGCCGCCAGGCCAAAAACCGCAGCTGCTGACCTCGTGGGAGTACCCCTCGGCCATGACCCAGTCAGCACAGTTCGGGATCGCTCCCGGGTGTCGGGGCGCCGGCCGGCCGGAGAATCTCGCGCAGGCCAGATCCATTCCTCCCCAGAAGAACTGCACGGGACTCACCTTGCCCCGGAAGAAGGACCTGAACACATTGATCAGACGGTCCGCCTGGATCAGTTGGGCCCAGTACAGCCGCACCGCTTCTTTCTCGTAGGAGGCATGCAGGTAATCCTCGGCGAACGGTATGGCCGGATCGACCTCGTTAGGCACCGCCCGGATGACCGTCCCGATCCCGAGCCGGTCCAGGGCAGCGAACGTCTCGGCATGGAATTCAGCCACCGGCTTCGGGCCCAGTCTGACGCTGGCGTCCGCACCGTTGCTGGTGCGCAGCCGCAGGACGTGCTCATGGAAGTCGAACTCCATCTCGAAAGCACCATTACTGTAAGGGATAGTGGACGTCGTCAGCCCGCGCGGGCTGACGTACAGCGTCACATGCCACCAATGGTTGAGCATCGGCGCATGAGCCATGCGGATCTTGCCAACGATCTGGGTCCACAGGTGCAGGGTGTCCCGGGTCCCGGACCAGTCCTGAACCCTGAGTTCAGGCCACCCGCCTCGCGGGCCGGTCCCTGCAGGGACTTCCATCAGGACCCTCGCTTCCGGATCATGCCCACAGCACAACACCTGCCGAACTGACAAGCCTGCACAGCATCGGCGGTCTGTCCGCTTTCAGGCTACCGCGCGTCCGATGCCCGGTCGAGGAGTGACCCAACAGGGTCAGGGTCCCCATATCGGTGGTCCAGGCCACCATAAGGAACCCATCTCAGCCCACGTACAACCGGAGTTTGCCGAGGCCGACGACCACCAAAACAGCCTCGGCAAACTCCTCAAGCTTGAGGCTTCCAGCCCGAAGCAGCCAGCCAGCCGGGGAAATCAAGAACGTCGGGCACCAGCGCGGGTTGCGGCGAAATCTGCCTGATAGCCCGGAGTTACGGCGAACCAGCGGAACATCGCAGCCTGATCCTCCGCCGAAGCGACCGCTTCCAACGGCAACGCCTCGTACCTCGCGGGAAGACCGGCGTGCTCCCCCATGGGAAACAGCTCTGCGTTCACCCTATTCGCTCGAAGCGCCGGCGGAGAACAAGCAGCCCGTCCACACCCCAGGCCCGTCCTGACGCGAGATCAGTATGGAAGCCGCCATAATCGCAGCCGATCATGCACCGATGAAGGACGATCCGGTCTATGCGGGCAAGATCCCGGTTGTGCAGAACTGGATCGGGGGCAGTGACTACTCGCCACGCGGGCCCATCCATGTCCGAGTTGGTGTCGGAGCTGATGGCTGATCTGATGACCTTTTGCAACTGGACTGCCGTTCCGATCATGACCCAGGCAGCGATCGCCCACGCCCAATTCGAATCCATCCATGCTGGAACGGCCCGTCTTCGAAGCGCACAGCGCCGCGTACGTCGCCGACGCCGAGGAGAGGTCCGTCTACGGTGCCTTGGAGCGTTTGACCAAGGCCGGGGTCATCTACCCAATCACTACCTCGCAGAGGAACCGTGCTTGGGCGGCGACAGAGGTACTCGACGAGGTGGACAGGATTAACGCCCGACTGGCACAAGGGGAGGCCGGCACCCGATCAAGGCGGTGAGCACTGGCGCGCTGCCCCGCCGAAGACTCGCCTTGTCCCAGTGGAAAGGGTGGAGTTACGTATACCCCTGGGAGCCGCCCACCTTCAGGGACATGCAAACACTGACCCACTCGAGTGGCCATTGGAGCAAAAACATGCGGGCAGGGATCTATCGATCCCTACCCGTGCTTTTGTATGTGTCAGTGGCCGTGTCCGCCTGTTTCGGTGGCGGTGATCGCGTAGTTGGCGTCGAGTTTGACGGTGGCGTGGGTTCCGTCGGACTTGGTGATGTGTGCTTCGTAGGCGGCGCTGCCGTCGTCTTCGGTGGTCATCTCGTCCACAGTGGCGCCGGAGTTGGCGGCCAGCACGGCGGCTTTGACCTTGTCGGCCGTGTCACCGGTCAGTGCGGTTTCGTTGCTGTTGCCGTGGTGTCCCCGGCCACCGGGGCCGCCCGTTTCGGTGGCGGTGATCGCGTAGTTGGCGTCGAGTTTGACGGTGGCGTGGGTTCCGTCGGACTTGGTGATGTGTGCTTCGTAGGCGGCGCTGCC
>NZ_JBHTZA010000005.1:162484-270356 GCF_042790555.1 Arthrobacter sp. NPDC056727
CGTCGTCTTCGGTGGTCATCTCGTCTACGGTGGCGCCGGAGTTGGCGGCCAGGACGGCGGCTTTGACTTTGTCGGCCGTGTCGCCGGTCAGTGCGGTTTCGTTGCCGTGGGTGTGGGTGCTGCTGGTGGACGAGTCGGTTGTCGTGGCAGCGTTGGCGGGCAGTGCCGCCGCGGTCAGGGCCCCTCCCCCGATAATGGCGCCGAGAAGGGCCGCGCCGGCAGCGATTTTTCGGACCTGGTTCATGATCGTGCTCCTAGTGCGTCGTTACCCCGACATGCTCGAGGTGTTAAGACCATCCTGAGACGTCTTCCTTTTGCCGCCCTGTCCTGTTGCTGTGCCGTTCCTGTGACTGATGTGGCTTGTGAGCTTTGGTTACGGGACGTGACCCTGGGCGCCGGCTGATTGAATGCTCGCCTCGCGGCGGCGCGGACAGCTCACCGTCACCGGTATGCCACGCCGGGCCTTCCCGACGCGCATAGCAACCGGACAGCTTCGCAACAGTGGATCCATAGCGGAGGACAGGAAAGTGGGTCATCGATACGACCCGATCTTCTAGCTACGGAGGAAGTGTGCACAGCGCAACCACACTTTTGAACCATCCCCGGTCCAGGAATACCGATACATCCACTTATTGGCAGACTGTTCATAGGGGCTTGTCGGTGCTCCTCGCTGTTGGGGTAGTGCTTGGCGGGGTTGTTTTGGGATTGAACGGACCACTGGTCTCGCCCGTGGCCGCTCCTGCCTCTTCCACCTCAGTTGCCAGCAACACCACGGTAACAGTGCCGCAACGGACACCAGCCGTGGGCGGTGCAGACCGGCGCGGGATACGCGCAAGGGGACGCCGGTGATGGACAGTCGCCAGCTCATGGTTTCTCCGGCCACCGCGCTCACCTTCATCTGGGGTGGTGCTGTGGTCGCGTCAGGGCTTGCCATAGTAGCTGCGCCTCAGCCTCTGAGGCTGGGCGTGCCGTTGATCGCACACCTCACGGGGATGCTGGCCGGTTACGGGGTGACAGTAATGCTGGCCCTGATGTCCCGGGCCCCTGCCTTGGAACGAGGCGTCGGCGCGGACCGGTTGGCGCGCTGGCACGCCACTGGCGGACGAGCGATTGTCTTCCTCATGCTGATCCACGGTGGCACCGCCACCGTTGCCTGGGCGACGCGGCAGGGAATGGGCCTATGGGCTGCCTTTATCGAAGTGATGCGAATGCCCGGGCTTATCGCGGCGACGGCTGCCACCCTTATCTTTGTACTCATCGGCGTCATATCCGCCCGCAGCATGCGGCGGAAAGTGAGATACGAAACCTGGCACGCGCTCCACCTGCTCACGTATCTGGCCGTCGCTTTGTCTTTTGCGCATGAGCTGGCCGGTCCCGATCTCGCCGGCCATCGCCTGGCCCAGGTCTTCTGGAGTCTGCTCTACACGGCCGGCTTTGGTCTGGTGCTGCGGTACCGTGTCCTGGCCCCGATATTGCTCGCCTGGCGCCACCGGCTTCGGATCGACCACATCCGCACCGAGGGAAAAGGCGTCGCGAGCATCATCCTTCGCGGTCGGCACCTCGACGAATTGAACGCTCAACCCGGCCAATTCTTTCGCTTCAGATTCCTGAGCAGAACCACCTGGCTGTCATCCCATCCTTTCTCGCTCTCGGCCCCGCCTCACCACCAGTTTCTGCGGATAACCGTCAAAGCGATCGGCGACGGCACCGAACTCATTCATTCCCTCCAGCCCGGCACAAGGGTTATCGCGGCAGGACCTTATGGAGCCATGACCGCCGCCCGGAGGCAGGCACACGGGGTCCTGCTGATCGCAGGCGGAATCGGAATCACACCAATGCGGGCGCTCTTCGAAACATTGCCCCCAACTGCCGGGCGCATAACGCTGCTGTACCGGGCCTCATCCCCCGAAGAAGTGCTGTTCAGAGAAGAACTCCAACAAATTGCCGGGCACCGCAACGCCCGCCTCATCTTCCTCGTGGGACCGTCCTCGGACCCGGCGAACGCCGTGACAGCCCGAAACCTGACACACATGGTTCCAGACCTGACTGCCCGTGACGTCTACATCTGTGCCTCCCCCAAATTCTCTGCAGCTGTCAGAACAGCACTCACAAAGGCAGGACTCCCCGGCCGACAACTACACCAGGAGGAATTCAGTTTCTAGAAAGCGGCATTACAGGTCCAGCTACTGAGACGAAGCGCCAGCCTGAGCTACACCCCAGCCTGACGTCAGTGCGCCCTGACAAGGGAGTATGTGGCCTGTGGTGGAGCTCCGGCTTATCCTGAGACGGCCATCCAGTCACAACATCTGCCTCAGCCGCCCCCTGGCCCATGCCGGATTTCATCAGGACCAGATATTTTGGACTACTTCGACTATTCTCGGGCTACCCCGCCACCGGTTTTCTCCTCTGAGACTGTCAGGGTGGGATCTGAGACCCTCGTGAGCCACTGTCAACGAAACGGAAGATCGCCCTATTCTGACGTCACGTCCGTACTTCAAAGTCGAATGATTCAGAGCGACGAAGGATGACGTGGCCGCCAGCATCAACGGCGCTCCCGTTCGCCTTGGGCCTCGCGCCCAGATGATTTCGGTCGCACCTCTACTGCTAGGCGACCTTGGAGAGTCTTGGACCGGCGCAGGGTGATGCGGACGTTGCTGTCGTTTCTGCTTCCCAGGACACAACCTGCGACAGGCACGGCATTCGACCCCGGTTCCTTGAGCCGCTCTACTCGGTGTCCGGTTCGGCCCACTCGAGGGCTGCGACGAGGTGCCCTTCGTTGGGAAGGGCCTGCTGTTCTGCTGCCGGGAGTTTGTCGTAGGTGTAGGCCGCTACGGCCATGGGTGAGGTTGACCGGCCGAGGCTGTAGCGGACGCTGCGGTCGTTCTTCGTTCCGCAGATCAGGATGCCCACGGTTTCGTTGTGATAGTCGCGGCGAAGCATGTCATCGACCAGGGCGACATAGAAGTTCAGTTTGCCGGCGTATTCAGGCTGGAACTTCCCGGTTTTGAGTTCGATGACCACATACCGGAGCTGCTCGATGTGGAAGAAGAGCAGGTCGACGTAGTAATCATCGCCGTCGACGTCGAAATGGACCTGGCGCCCCACGAACGAAAAGCCCGGTCCCAACTCCTGCAGGGTTTCGGTGATCCGGCTTGTCAGCGCGTTTTCCAGGTCGCGTTCTGCGACTTCACCGGAGAGGCCGAGGAATTCGAAGTTGTAAGGGTCCTTTGCCATCTGCTGGGCAAGTTCAGAGTCGGCGGCTGCCAGATGCCGGGTGAAGTTGGATGGCGCTGTGCCCGTGCGTTCCATGGACCGGTTCATCATCATGTTCAGCAGCACGTTCCGGGACCAGCCGTACTGGACGGCCGCGGCGGCGTACCAGTCCCGCTCTTCGGCGCTGGCTGCTTTGTCCAGGATCATCCGGATGTGGCCCCACGGCAAATGTGCCACAGCCTGTGGCACATTTTCGTCCTCGCCCCAGGCCCGCACCATCGCGGTCATGTACTGCAGGCTCCGGTACGACAGGCCCTTCATATCCGGAAATGCGGCTGCCAGATCGGCCGCCAGCCGCCGGATGACGCCGCTCCCCCAGCCCTTCGCCTGTGATGTGGTTGGCCATCATGCCGTCATCCCCTAGTGACACGTCGGCTGACCCATCGCCGTACTTAATCAAAGCGATCCCGTGATCCGCGTCCTCACGCACAACGAATGGCTGAAGGACGTCTCGCATGCGATCGCCGCCGCCTGGCAACACTTGACCGTCGACGAAGCCTTGGAAGAACACATCGAATGCCATGGCCCCGACCCTTGCACGAAGAGTGCGGGTCCACAAGGACCCAACGCTTTAGCGGATTGCAGAGCCACTGCCGGACCGCGAATACCCGTACATGCCGGTCGCCAGGGCGTCAGTAGGTGAGAGATTCACGTATCTTGCTCAGGAACTTTTGTCCGTCACCGTCGAGCAGGGACTTCGCGAGAAGCCTCTGCCCGATTGGAGTGGCCAAGTTGGAGACTGTCCCACCCGCATCGACGAATGGGACTAGCCAGTTTTTTAGCGCTTCCAGGAGATCATGGTTGCGTTCGTTTTCCATAAGGCTGTGGTCAAGATCGAGAAGGGCTTCAAGATGAGGTCGGTCCGTTTCTGAGACTAGGTTCTCCCATCGGGTCTGCAGGTGGCAATGGGTCGGTTTCGGATCCTGAGCCGGCCCAATGCCAAGGAACCATAGGCCGAAGTTGAGGTAGTACCGGGGGCCGTAGTTGGACTTCTGAAGATGAAGAACAACGACAGAATCTGGCCGGGTAATGTACCACGATCCGGATTTTTTCCGGCCCCCTAGGTCCTTTGCGAATTGGTCGAAGGTCGTCGTGATCACGTTTTTGTTGTTCACGGTCCGTAGGTCACCACGCTTCCGGTCCAAGGTTTTCCGGGGAACTGCTCGTTCAGTTTAGCCACATAGCCCTCGATCTGACGCTCGCCCAACCGAATCGCCCGCGGGTTGTTCGGCTTGAGTTCGAAAATATGTCGGGTTTCGAAGTTGATCGCGTCGACGCGACCACCGGCCCGGAGCGTGAATTCCTTTTCATATCCGGGGCCGTAGTTCCAGGCTTTATGCATGTCGCGACCCAGTTTGGTTGCTGCCGTCTCGCCGTTAATTGCCACACGTTCGGACTTTGCTGCTGCGACCGTTCCTTCTGCTGCGGCTGCTTCTGCCACGGTTGGGCCGCGGGCGCCGAGGACCACTGCTCCTTCTGCCGCGGATGCGCTGCGGCCTCCGAAGGCCATTGCAGCGACCGCAGCGACGGGTCCGAGTGCGTGCTCCCAGGACTGATCCTCGGGTTCAGAGTTACCCTGCATCGCATTTAGCGTTTGCTTAAGGCTCATCGGGCCCTTGAAGGTCGGCGCGGGGACGTCTGTCGTTGAATAGCGCATCGGCGTGGAGTAGTGGTGGAAACCGGCGTATGCGCCGTTGACGTAGGTCCCTCGGGCGTAGGTTTGCAGGGGGCGGAACGGGTTGAGGTATTCCGCAGTTACGGGTCGAGGTACCCATCTCCCCGGAGTAACTTTGGCGCCAACACCATGCCAAGATCCCCCCTCCGACAAGGCAGGCATCATGATCAGCCCGGAAGGGTCTGACCCGTTGACGGGGTCGCCCTCGGAATAGATGTAGGCCGAAAAGTTCCTGGCTTCACTCGGTTTGAGGACAGGGTCCGGTGTAGTGAAGGCACCCGTGACGGGATCGAGGTCGCGGGCTCCGAGGTGGGTGAGGGAACTGACGGTGTCGCCAAGCCCGGCGATGTATCCGTTACTGGCGCTGAAGCCGGCCAGATTCGCAGTGTTGGAGCCGGTTCCTTTGACGGTAGCGGGCGCTGTTGCGTAGGCGCCTGTTCCGGTGGCGGATTGGGTGGCGCCACGGGCAAGACCGAACGGGTCGGTATAGCGGGTGATTGCGGTGGAACCAGCGGTCGTTGTGGTGGGTTGCAGGATGGTTTGGGCGGTGTTGACACTGTCGCTGACCACGAAGGCAAGCCGCACGGTGGTGCCGCTGGCGATGCGTTCCGCGATGACGTTGCCTAGGAAGTCATAGCTCCTCGTAGCGCTCTTGGCACCTGTTGTTGTGGCGTGCGCGGTGGTTTTCCCTAGGGTGATGGTGGTGCCGGATCCATCGACGATGCCGACAAGGTTTCCAGCGGCGTCGTAGTAACGGCTGGAAGCGGATCCCGCTGTCCCGGTCGCCGGAGCAGGCGGGGTGCCCGCGGTGGCCGACGGATTCGGGTTCGTCGGCAGAAGGGCGGACCCGCTGCTGGAGGCGAGGAGCCCGTCTAGGGTGTAGTTCAGGGTTTGGCCGGCCCGGCCGGTCATCCTGCCCCCGCTGTCCCAACTGAAGTCGACCGTGGTGGCTGTGCCGCCGGCGGGGGTTGTGGTGAGTGACTTCAGCCGGTGCGGGCCAGGCTGCCCCACTGCGGCGTAGGTGTAGCTCTCGGTGGAGGACAGGGCCCCGGTGGCGGAGAAGCGCTTTACCTGGGAACGGTCTCCAGCCTGAGTGTAGGTGTAGGTGTGGGCGTAGGGTGCAGGGCCTCCTAACCCGGTCACCGAGGTGGACGCCGGCGAAGGGGCCGTTGTGCAGGTTTTGGATGAAGGTGTCCAGACGGCGGCGAGCCGGGCGGCGTAGTCGTAGCTGTAGCACTGGTAGTCGGTCGGGGTGCCAGTGCGGCCGGCGAATGCGACGGAGCGGGCGGTGAGCTTCCCGGATGGGGTGTAGGTGTATGCCGTTTTTCCCAGGTCTGCGGTGTTGTTCTTGGCTTTGTTGGTGCTCCAGTGATTGGTGAGTCGTCCGGTAGTGGCGTCCCAGGTGAAGTAGCTCTGGTTCAGCCCCACCGTTGGGGTGGTAGTGCTGGAGGAGTTCGCGTCCCATTGCTGGAACGTGGAAATCAGGTTCAGGTGGTTGTACTGGGTGTTCCCGGCGAGGGTGTCTCCGGTGCCGTTGGCCAGCGACGAGTCGTTCTGGAAGGTGTCGTATCCGTAGTACAGAGTCTCGGCTGGCAATCCGCCCATGGCGGGGAAGGCCTTTTGGCTGGGTTTTCCGGTCTTGGTGAAGTAAGTGGTGGTCGTGTACGGGCCGGCGAAGGCGCCAAGCCCGGCCGGGAGGGTTGTCGTGACTGTCTTGGGCTGATAGGCGGCGTTGTAACCCGAGACGGCCGTGGTCACCGCCTGGTCGTAGTTGCTCCCGTTGTAGCGGGTGGTAGAACTGAGCTGACCCTTCTTCTCGCCGTCGTAGGTGCTGGTGCTCAGGGTGTGTGGCTGCCCGCCAGCAGGGCTTACGGTGGTCGTCGTTTTTCGGTCAAGGATGTCATAGCTGTAGGCGATGATGCTGTTGGTGGCATCCGTTACGGAGGAGACCCTGCCGCTGCTGTCATAGCTGGTGCTGTGGGTGCCGGTGTCGGGGTCGGTGGCGCTGATGGTGCGGCCGCCAGGGTCGAACGTCCAGGACCAGGCGTTGCCGGCAGTGTCGGTCATGCCGGTGAGCTGGCCTAGGGTGTCGTATCGGTAAGTGGTGGTATCCGGGACGCCGCTGGCGGTGGTGCCGTGGTAGAGCAGTTGGCTGGTTACGTTACCGTCGGCGTTGGTGATGACTCGTTTCGCGGATTCATTCCCGGGACCGGTGGTGGTGGCGGTGTCCTGGCCGATGTAGGCGATGTTTGTGGTCCAGAGGGTCTGGTTGTCATTGGCCACTGCTGTGATAGCTGTGGTGCGGCCTGCCCCGTCGAAGGCGTAAGTTGTGGACGAAGGAACGGCCACGGTCGGAACCAAGAGAGTTCCGTTGGGTTCCGGGGACATGAAGTAGTCGTTGTCGACGCGGCGGACGGCGCCGGCGGAGTCGTAATACGTGTCGCTGGCGATCGTACCTCCGCCCGGGGACATGTTCTGAGTTTGCCGGATGCGGCCGAGGCCGTCGTAGATGGTGTAACTGCTCACGACCTGGTTGGCGGTATTAATTGTGCCGGTGTGGACCCAGGAAGGCGCCGTCTGGGAGACCGAATAGGTGATTCCTTGGGTCGGGGTCGGGTTGCTTGTCTGGGGCCGGAGTGGGTCCCAAAGGGCGGTGGGGCGGCCGGAGGCGTCGTATTGGCGTGTGGTTGTGTTGCCGTTCTCGTCCACCTCGGATAGGGATAAACCCCGGACCATGTCCAAGGTTTGGGTGGAGGTCCAGCCCAACGGGTTGGTGGTCGTGACGGTCGCGGGTAACCCGGTCGCGGGGGTGAACGCTGTGGTCGTGGTCCTTGCGGTTCCGGTGGTGTTATCTGTGGAACTGATGGCCCGGCCCAGGGCGTCATAGACCAGGGCGGGGCCTTGTTGCCAGGTGGTGACGTTGTTTCCGGACACGGCGGTGGCCGTGTCGGTCCGGGTCGGGTTGCCGTCCACGGGCTGACTGTATCCAGAGGATCCCGGTACAGCGGAGGTGGAGGTGTCATACAGGGTTCGCGCGGCGGTCAGGATCGCCGCGGTACTGACCCCGTCGGTGCTGCATTCCCCGCTGTGTGTGGTGACCGTAGCCTGCAGAGCCAGGATGTTTGCTGCGGGATTGTCGGCGTAGTCGGTCATGGTGCAGCTGCCCGTGGTTCCGGAGCCTGTTTCGGGGGTGGCGGAGGAGGAACTGATCCGTCCGTATTTGTCGAAGTAGTTGGTAACGGTCTTGGTCCGGGTACCGGTGCCTTGGCTGCTGGCGATGTAGCGGGTCACGGATTTGGTGCCGGTATGGCGTGCCTGGGCGGTGTCGGTTCCGGCGCTGCCGGTGGCGGTCGGGCTCGAGGCCCAGGGAACGGTCACGGTGGAGCTCAGCCTTGGCCCGGTCTCCCCGAGGAAGGATTGGGATTCGATGGTCGCCCCTGCCAGCCAGGGCGAGTCGGTGATCACGCTCCCGTTGCTGGCTGTCACATTCGATGACCGGGTGCCTCCGGTGCTGTTGGACGTTGTGCCGTCCAAACCGCGCAGATAGGTGGTCGTTGTGGTGGGGTTTAGGCCGGCCGCGGCATTGCCGGTAATAGTTTTGACCTGGGACCAGCCGGCCAGCACGGACCAGCTCAGCCGGGACCCGCCGGAGCCGGCCACGAACTTCGGAGCGGCGTATTTCCAGGCGGGGGTGCCCAGATAGGTGTAGCGGGTCAGCAGGTCCGGGCTGTCCAGGCTGCCGGGGCCGGCGCTGATGCCCACCGACGCCACCGGGTAGATGTGGAAATAGTCCATCTGTGCCGGTTGGGCGACCGGGGTGGTGGGCGCCCACCACTGCGGAAAGCAGCGCTTTGTGTTGGTTTCCGGGGACGCGGGCAGGGTCGTGGAGGTGCATTCGGGGGCCATGTAGCCCACGGAGATGACGGCCCCGGTGGCGGTCTTAATGGAACTCAGCCGGTACCGGTCCAAGGGAGCGAGTCCATCGATAACCCAGACCCGGTTCTGCAAGGTCTCCCCGCTGAAGATGATATTTGGGTCGGTGATCACAGCGCCGGTGCCGGTTGTCGTGTTCGCGCCCCGGTGGCCGATGGTTCCTAGCCACAGTGCAGGCTTCGTGCCATCCCCGGGATCCGGCATCGAATGACCGAGGGTCCAGATGTCCGCGGTTTGGTAGACGCCGGAAACAAGGGTCCGGGAAGTGACGGTCTGTAGTCGCTGATCTGCATAGAAGGTGGGCGAGTACACGGTGCAGGCGCCGGTGGCCGCGCAGGCGAAACCGGTAGGCATGTCGTTGCCTTGGGTGCAGTCCACCCCAGTGCAGCGTCCGGTGTATCCGAAGCTGATCTGCAGTGGAGCGGACGCGGTGAGTTCACTGCCTGAGCGCATGCCGTAGTCCACGCGCTCTGGCCTGCTGGCCCGGACATAACTTAGCCGGGCGCCGTCACCGGCCTGAGCAGCATAGTAGTTAGTGTCCTGGGCGTAATAGACGGCCTGGGAGTTGCCGTGGGTGTCCACGACGTAGTCGAGGTTCCAGGCGTAGGCCTGCTGACAGAGAGACGAAGCAAAGGACACCACATAACAGGGTTGCGTGCTTGATGCCGCGCCGACGGGGACGGTGTCGGTCGAATTCGTGGTGGCTTGCCCGGACGACCAGCCGGGGAGCTTGTTCAACCCGAAGAAGTATTGCGTGCCGGAGGTATCGGTGATTTTCCAGTGTCCACCGTCGTAGGTGCCGTTGGTCCCGGCAACGGTGAGGTATTCGATCTTCGTGTTGTCATCGTTCTGCAGCCGGTACGTGCCTGTGGCGGCGTCCTTGATGATCTGCCCGGCACGGCCGCCGAAGGAAATGCTGAATTGTTGCCCCGCCGGGGAGCCGCACAGGTCGTAAGTCCCGGTGACGCCCTGGTCCATGCACGGAGCAAAGTTCTGGCGGATACTGCCGAGCCCGGCCAGGGACCACCCGTCACCGACCACGGATGCCTGGTTGTTCGTCGAACTTGTCAAGCCGTCCACGGATGAGGAGTCGTACCCCAGGGACAGGGCGGGGCTAGGACCGGCCGGTGCCTGTCGGGCACTGAAGGGGTAGGACCATGTAAAGGACCCGGTCTGCCCGCTCACGCCCCAGTTCCCGGCCCCTGCTCCGGGGATGGCGGTGAAGTCCCCGGACCCCTTGTCATTGGCGGGGACCGGTGTGGCCGTCATGGAGGTGAAGCCCGCGGTCCGGATCCTCACTCCGGTCCCTGACTGAGCTGGTCTAGATTCTCCGATGACTGCGGCGGGGCCGGTCCCGGATACCACGGCGTGCGTCGCCGCAGGGTTGGCACCGCTTAGGAACGGAATCGCCGGAGACAGGGGTTCCGAAGTCGCATGCCACGGGACCGCCGCAACGGGACTGAAGTCGGCTGGTCGGTCCGGCACCCAGTCCGGGAGCGAAGATGAACCTCCCAGGGCGAACAGTCCGGCTCCCGATATCGTCAGCACGGCGGTCGAGGCCAGAGCGGTCAGGCAGCGGCGCATCCGACTCTGTGTCTTGCCACTCATTTCAGGACTCCCATGCTGCGGCCGAATTGGTTTTGGGCATTGATAAATTGCTTGGCTGTCAGAACGCCTTGTGCGAGCACAGGGTGGTAAATTTGGCCGCTAAACTGATCTGCGCCGGCCGTGTCCGAGGCTCCCAGAAGGACAGGTTGGCTGGCGGCGGCGGCCAGATGGCTTCCTGTCGACGTCGCGGTCGTCCAGGTCCCGGTGTAGCCGTTGTTGGTCACGGTAATCCGCATTTGCTTGTTCGTTGCGTCATACACGGCGGAGATGAAGGACCAGGCTCCTGCAGCCAGCTTCGGTGTGTAGACGACTGAGTCCTTGGTCCCGCTGTTGATCGAGGTCCAGCCATCAAATCTTGCATAACCATCATCGATGCGTAGCGCGGCACCTGGTGACCCCGGGCCGGCCATTTGGGTTATCGCGGCCTGAACAGTAGCTGGCACGGATGTGGGGCAAACCCACCCTGAGAGGCTGAAACTGAGGGAGGGATCAACCGCAGCGCCCGACGTCGAGGCGTATGCCCCGGGGGAAGTTACTTCCAGTGCCTGGCCGTAGCTCAGGTCTGGGTCTTTGTCCGTCACGCCACCGGTGCACGAATTCGGTGCAGGGGTGCCGTTGATGGTTTCGATATCCTGCCACTGGGCGCCGCCGTTCAGATTGACGGGGAGGACTGTGTTCGGTAGCGGTGCCGTGACGCCGGAGCTGAAGGTGTAGGACGCGGCAGCGCCATAGACCTGCGTATTGACGTTGCCCGCAGTGTCGAAGGCCCACACGGTCAGGGTCGTCGTCTCGTCCACAGCCGCAATGGTCACGGTCGTACTGTCTCCTGCCGGGCAGACGACAACGTATTCCCTTAGCCTTTTGCCGCAAGTGGAATCGGCCAACAGCGTTGGTGACGCCGGGCCGGACGTCACGGAGTAAATGAATCCCTGCAGCCCGTACTTTCCGCCATCGCTCAAAGTGAAGGTGTACGGCGTCTGGCCGACGACGCCGTCGGCATCATTGCCATTGGCGTCAAACGTTCCGGGCGGGGGGACGATTTTCGGGGGCGCTGGAGGCGTCGTGTCAACGGTGAAAGCGAACGACATGGTCCCGGAGGTGTATCCGTATTTGTCCTTGGCATAGGCTTCCAATATGTAACTTCCGTCCGCCAGGGCGTTGCTGCCGGCCAGACTGAAGAGTGTGCCGGACGTCGGCGATCCTAGTGCCGTCGTCCCGGAGTCTTTTACGATTCCGGTCGAGGCAACCTTGACCGTCATGGTCACGGTGATGTTTCCGCCGACCGTTCCGTCCGGGTCGCTTGCCCTGACTGTATATGTGGGTTTATTCAGCCGGGTCACGTACCTTGAGGCCCAGGGTGTTCCCTCCCAGAGGCCGCGGGTGATCGTGTAGATCGTCGGAGTGCTCGGCGGAGTGTCGTAGTCGACAATGATCTTCGCTGTGTTGGAAAAGCGCTTCCACCCCAACCCGTCGGACTCATTGTCCGCCCGAAGCCCAACAGTCCAGACAGAGTCGGCAGCCAACTGGGTTTTGGCTGCCATCATGTCAAAACCGACAGCGCCTGCGGGACAGCTGGCCGAGTTTCCCTTGGCAACGGTCTGGGTCTGCAGCTTGGTTGAGAACGTTGGCTGCGCGTTCCACGTCGTTCCCGTGCCAACGTTCCCGGTGTAGTAAGCCGAGACAGCCCGCGCCGTGCAGGAGGGTGACCACACTTCCGTCGTCTGCAGCTGAGCGGCAAGGATCTTCTTCCCGACCAGACCGGATGTGTTGAACTGATAGAAGCCACGCGTCACATGTGAAACACCGTAGGTGTAGTCCCATGCTGCAGGTAAATATCCGACGTGGACGCTCGCGTCGGTGTACTGGCCATTCCAATATGAGGTCGTGGGCCAGTAGCTGTCCACGTATACGTACGAGGTTCTGTCGACGTCCCAGTCCGGGTCAACGTAGATCGGGTAGGTGATGTGAGGGGCGTTTAGGATCCCCTGCATTCCGAAGATCTGGGTTTGCCGGCCATTTTCATTCCCTAGCGACAGTGCGAACGGGTAGCTCAGACCTGGGCCGCCAGGGTCTTTGGCGGAAGCACCCTCCCAGGACGAGTCCCACCACTGCCCCTCAGCAGTATGCAGGGCGACCTGCCCGGACGCGTCCACAGCCGAGAGACCCGAACCCGGTGCGTTGTCCTTCACCGTGACATGCTCCGCGTCCAGGAAGAAGCGCATCTGAGCCACCCGAGGATCTCTGGCTGCCTCCGCGGAATAGATCTTCAACACCTGCGACACGCCGGACTGGTGCACGACTTGAACCAGATCGACACCCGGCAGCACGCCAGAGTACGTCGCAGTGTCCCCGTCGATCACCGGCCGGGGCAGGTCGCCGAAGGGCCAGGACTGCACTACCGAGGCCCCGTGCCTGTTAGCCAGTTTGGCCATGACGGGAGTGCCCTCCGTCCCTAGAGACACAGATATAGGTGCCCGCTCGGGGACGAGACGTTCCTCGCCATCGACTGTTGTGGTCACAAGGCGGGTCGAAATGTTCTCCCACCCGTTCTCATTGTTCATTCGGACAGGCTCCGAGCTCACCTCAAGCTGAAACGTACCGTCCGGCTTCGCGAGCGTGAGGTCTGTCGGAGTCGTCAAGGAATCCACCACTACCGGTTCACCCGCTGCGGCCGCCTCCTGTGCCGCCTCCTCTGCCGTGGGGGCATGCCCATCAGTCTGCGATCCAGTCATCACCATATCGTTGGAGGCCCAGCTCGAAGCCGGGGCCAGGAACATGGTCAAGAACATGCCCAGCGAAAGAATGACCGCGTAAAAAGGGCGCGAAAAAGTACGGTGAAAAATGTTCATCGGTGCCACTTCACTTAGAGTCCCCCCACCCCGGAATAAGCGAAGTCGCACTCCAAGCGTGGCTATGGGCCTAAGATAATCGACCAGCAAACTGAGGCACAAGAGCCAATTTCGAAGAATTTCCGGGCCGTGGGAACCGCACGGCCAAACGCATAAGTGATGGCCTCAAGCGGCGGGAACAGCCGATGGTGTCGAGGCCAAAGGCTACATCCGTCGAGTTATCGGAGACCTTCTGCGCCTAGGGACCACGTTTAGTGGTTTGGCTCATGCACCGGCACAAGCCATGGACCGCGCGAAAACCAGAGCGGTTATCGGTGTTCGAAACTGATCAGGGAAGTAATAATTAGCGGTTATGCTGAGCGCCATGACGTTGACACAGCGGATTGATGAAGTCATTACTTCACCCGCACATCATCTCCTAGCCGATTTCTTTGATCCAGAGGGACCGTTCGCAGGGTCAACTTTCGATGAGCTCGGAGAGAATCCGCCACAAAACATCGGTCCGGCGGATCTCGTTGCAGTAAGCCTTCTCGACGTCCGCTTTGAACCGCGTGCCGTAAGAGCAATACTGCAAACCGACAGCTCGTACCTCTCGAAACTACTCATCGCCATACCTGCCGACGTCGATATCTGGGATGCCGAGGACCGTCACCTCGATGCGGCCGCAGAACTCTTCAGTGCCCTCGATGCTTATGCAGGTGTGGGAGAAACAAAGGCCAGCAAACTTTTGGCCCGCAAACGCCCGCGGCTTCTTCCGGTTATCGACAGTGTTGTCCGCAAGGGGCTGCCGTTAGGCTCCGAGCCGGCACGAGAGTTGCGCGATGCCCTATCGGATCCATCTCGTCGGACAGCGCTGGAAGCCCTAAGGCCACGTGGAGTTTCTCCCCGAATCTCCACGATCCGGCTGCTCGATGCTGCCGTGTGGATGCGGTACAGCCAATCACGGAACGCGAAACGAGCTCGACGCAGAGCGGGCGTATAGCTAAGGCCAGAGCTCATGCCATGAGAGATGAGTTCCGCCACTACCGAGGGGTATCCCCATGACAACAAGCAGCCATCGCCTCCCCGGCAAGAGCCTCAATAAAAACATGCAAGGACCTTCAGGGCAGCCGGTTCTTTTCATCGATGAACTGCCCGTCCGCGAGGGCCAAGAGTTGATAATCACATTCGAGGAGGTCAATTCGACTTGGCGGCAGGGTCTCTTCCTCGCAACCAACGGCACACATTGTCCGTGGCGGGGACATCCTCGCCAAAGATAGTCCTGTGGCAAGATTCCGCCCCGCCCCAGGTGCCAGTCAAAGTCATAGATACGGACGGCAAACTCATCATTCATAACGTGTGGGATTCGCGCAGAAACCTTGGCCCGTTCGAGTCGCAGGCGGCTTCATCAGGAATGATAGTGGAAGTGGCAGGCGGTAGCCGACACTATCGCTGCAATGACATCGGCACCAACGCGAGCTTCGATAAATTGGTGGTGCGGGTGGAAGTTCGCTAACCAGTCAAAGAGGCCTTACCCACCACGGCTTGCCGGCTATGCCGGTACCGTACAAAGAAATAACGGCGCACCACCCCTGGCATTGCACCGGCGACCATCTGCAGTTTGAAGCTGATCGCCCCGGGCGGCTTTGAACGCACCCCCGCGTCGCTGTACCCGGGCCACGGCACGTGCTGCGTATGCATCCAGCTTGACGGATTATCCCTTACCGGCGTGTTCGATCTGGGTTCTCGTTGGACGAGTGAATCACGCATCTATTCTTGGTTCTGGGGCTGCCCAGAGCGCACCTGTTGAGCATCGCGTTGGATATCACGGGCGGTGCCCGCCATCATGGCGGTAAGTCGAATGGGGGGAATATGGAAGCCACACACAGTGAGCCGGTTTGGCGCGACAAGGCGAATTTCATAATTGCCGCGACGGTGGGTTCGTCGGCCACCGAAGTGACTACCGAGCAGCTCTGGGTCCGCAAGATTGACGGGATGCAGTATGAGATCTGTTGCATTCCGTTTTTCGTTTTATGACTTGGCTCTGGGCGACAAGGTAGAAGCAGCTGCTGATCTGCTTGTTGACCGTGTAACAGAGCCCTCCGGTCGGTTTGTTTTCCGCGTCTTCTTCCCGCAGCCGCATTCGCCCAGGGAGACAACAGTCTCGGCCCTGACTGCCCTGGGTGCCCTAGTGGAGTGGTCCTCGCCGAGCCTCCTGGCAATAGACGCAACCGACGAATCGCATGCAAGAGTCGTCGCCAGCTTCCTTCAACAGGCGGAGGACAACGGACACCTCATGTATGAGACCGGCCGATCCAGCTAGCGCGCATAGAGTTCCGTCGGAAGATCCAACACCAAATCAGCGGGCTGGCACTTGGAACCGGAGTTTGTACCGTGACCATATGTGAAAGATGAGGACATGTACGAGAAGTTCACTGCTGGATTCCATGTAACAGCCGGGGCTGCCCGGTCTCCTGAGCCGTCAAGTGATCGTTTGACAGAACTGTTTGCCCGGTTTGGGGGCTGCACCTTCGACCGCGGCCTATACCGAGTTCACGACCAGACTTCGTCACGGCGAGCCTCCCAGTGGGTGAGTGATGCGTACCCAGAATTCAAAGGAAGGCTTGTATGTTTCGGCTTTGACTGGCTGGGACGCCAATTCGCGTTGGATCCGCTTCGGGGATCGGCCTCCGAATTCGAGGTTGCGATGCTCGAACCCGGAACGGGATACGCCATGGAAGTCCCCGTGGCCTTCTCCGACTTCCACGACCAAGCGCTCGAAGAATACCGGGACGCCTGTCTCGCACCAGCCACGTTTGAGGACTGGATCACGCAGACGGATCGTGACCTGGACTTCAGCGAATGTGCAGGCTACAAAGTTCCGCTATTCCTTGGTGGGAAGGACGAGCTCGGAAACCTCGAAGTCTCGGACATGGCAGTCTACTGGTCCATAATGGGTGACCTTCGAAAGGCGACCCAGCATCTGGCCCCCGGGACTCCGGTATCAGGGATTGACTTCATCGAATAACAGATATAAGAGGCACGAAGATCGTGGCCACACCATGACAACGCCGCAGGGACGTGAAGGTACGAGCGAATTCCGCACAACGTCCCCGCCGGCCACCACACTGAAGCCTGGAGTTGTTCCAGCTTGACGGAATCTCCGTTATCGGCGTTTAAACCCACGGGAGTAGAAGTAGCTGCGAAAACTCCCGTTGCGGCACAGGTTTGCCGTCAGGCTCTGCTCAGATGCGGTAGGTTCGCCGCGCTGTTTCGGCAAATAAGTCACGGCGTTCAGGGTCTGACATGGGGCTGGTTATCGCGTCAAAGGCTGTGTAGAGAGTGTTGAAGCTGGAGTAGAGGCTGTCGACCGGGAAATTACTTCCGAACATGGTGCGGTGGGGACCGAACACGTCGATGGTGTCGAGGATGACGGGTCGGATTGATTGTGTCGTCCAGGAGTGGTCGTTCGTTCCGAGCGCGGAAATTTTGGTGACCACGTTGGGCTGCTTTGCCAGTTTTTGCATGCCGGTTCGCCAGTGCCGGAGGGACTCCGGATCGCGGTGTATGGGCATTCCGGCGTGGTCCAGGATGATGGTGGTGTCCGGATGGTTGGCGGCCAGTTGTGCTGCCTGGTCCAGCTGGTCGGGGAAGACTTGGAGGTCGAAGGACAGCCCGAGAGAGGCAAGGTGCGAGAACCCTTTCAGCCAGCCCGGGTTCGTGATCAGATCCGGGCGGGAGGTGTGGGTGTAACGGGGATCCGGGTGCCAGTTGAGGATGTCGCGGATACCCCGCACGGATGGGACTGCCGCGAGGCGTTCCAGGGTGAACAGCACCCCTGGCTCGGCCAGGGAGGCCTTGGCTACTTGAACCGATGGCACGCCGCTGGTGTCGTGTACGTTCTGGATCCAGTCAGCTTCCGAGAGCGGATCCGCTGCACCGTTTTCGACGTGGACGGATCCTGCCAGAGCGAATCCTGTGGCGTCCGCGAGGTAATCGTCGATGAGGTAGTTTCGCCGGAGCGGACGGTCATCCCCGTGGTAGCGGAACGGTTCTGCCGGGCCTTGGAGCCATGGGTATGAGCGGGAGAAGTCGCACAGGTGGTGATGGGCGTCGATGATGTCGAAATCGAGCACTGGGATCTCCTCATTTCCGGGCGCTTTTCCGTCGGCTCGGCTGTTGCCTGCGGGAGAGCGGATGGAGCGTCAGCAAGCACGGTGACGCTGGAGCGCGACGGCGGGAGGGGCGGCAGCGGTGTCGTCCGCTGCCGCCCTTGCCACTGATGCTCTATGCGTGGGCATCTTCCTGGGTCCGGTCACCGCCAGGGGTCGGTCAGGCAGTTGCCGTTGCCTCCTTTTTGGGGGGTGATTTTTTCTTGAATAGCGGCCAGCCTTTGCTGCCCTGGTCCAGTGCCACGGCGATGACGACGACGAGTCCGGTGACGATTTGTTCGTAGAAGCTGGGGACGTTGAGCAGGACGAGGCCGTTGGTGAGCGCCCCAAGGATCAATGCTCCGATCAGGGTACCGGCGATCCGTCCCTCTCCACCCATGAGGTTGGCTCCGCCGATAACGGCCGAGGCAATGGCTGTCAGCAGGTACGGGCTGCCGGCGTCGGTCTGGGCTGCGTTGATCCGGGCGACGATGACCAGCCCGCCGACACCTGCAAGTACGCCGGAGAGGGCGTAGACGGCGATTTTCACCCGGTCGACGCGGACGCCGGAGAGCCATGCTGTTTCCTCGCTGCCGCCGGTGGCGATGACGTTCTGCCCGAAGACTGTCCGGCGGAGCAGCAGCCAGCAGAGGATGGCGAGGACTGCTACGAGGATGACCGCGACCGGGATGCCGCCGACGTAGCTGTTGAGCATGAAGACGAAGTCCTTGGGGACGTTATAGACGGGCCGTCCGTTGGTGACCACGTAGGCGAATCCCTGGTAGATGCTCATTGTTCCGAGGGTGGCGATGAACGGGGGCAGCTTGAGTTTCGTGATGAGCAGCCCGTTGATGGCGCCGCAGACCAGGCCGGTGCCGATGCCGGCGAGCAGGGCGAGGAACGGCGAGGTTCCGGCGTTGACCATGAGGGTGGCGGAGACGATGCCGACGAAGCTCGCGATTGAACCGACGGCGAGGTCGATGCCGCCGGTGATGATGACGAACGTGATGCCAAGCCCGATGATGGCGTTGACGCTGGCTGAGACGGCGATGTCCCGCAGGTTGCCGGAGGTGAGGAAGTTCGGGTTCAGCAGCCCGAAGATCAGGAAGATGACGACCGCAGCGATGTAGATGCCGAGTGCCTGGAAGTTCAGTGCCGGCAGGGTGCGTCGTTTTCTGCCGGCGGCAGCGTCGGGGCGTCGGTTCAGAGGCGTCCTCGGGCTGTCTTCGCCCGCGTCATTCTTGGGCAGGGTGGGCTGGCTCATGTCGTTGTTCTTTCTGCGATGCCCATGGCGTTGGCCACGAGGCTGTGTTCATTGATGTCGTCGCCGGTGTGCTCGGAGACGAACTGACCCTGCCGCATCACCTTGACCCGGTCGCTGAGGGAGATGATTTCCGGCAGGTCGGAAGAAACCACGATCACCGCGCTTCCGGCCTTCGCCAAAGCGTCGATGAGTTCGTAGATTTCGACCTTCCCGCCGACGTCCACGCCCTTGGTGGGCTCATCGAAGAGGAATACTTTGGTGTTGCGCCACGTCCACTTGGCGATGACAATTTTTTGCTGGTTGCCGCCGGAGAACTGGCGGGCGTTGAGCCGCACGTTCGCCGGCCGGAGAGACATCCGCGCCGCGGCCTCTTCCGCAGCCGCGATCTGTTTCCGCCGACTGATGAGCGGGCCAAATCCGTTGAACTGCCTGTCCGCGGTGAGTGCGACGTTGAAGTAGGCGGGAACCTGCAGGACCAGGCCTTGGTGCTTGCGTTCTTCGGGGATGAACGCGATACCGGCGTTTCTGCTGTCCCTCGGTGAGCGGATCTTCCGCTTTTTTCCGTCAACGTTCACCGTCCCGGTGCTGCCCTTGTCGGCCCTGATGATGGCCCGCAGGAACTCGGTGCGGCCCGAGCCGACCAGCCCGGCGATCCCCAGTACTTCCCCGGCCCGCACGTCCACGGCAAGGGGTCCGCCGCCGGTGGGGTGGCTGACATCCGAAGCTGAAAACAGGACCGGGGCGTCTGGTGGGACGGGGTGCTGCCGTTTGAACGACAGCAGCTCCCGGCCGACCATGTTCCGTACGATGTCCTGTTCCGAGGTCTCCACAATCGGCCTGGTGTAGTTGACGGTGCCATCGCGCAGGACCACCACCTTGTCGGAGACGCTCATGACCTCGGGCATCTTGTGGGAAACGTAGATGATGCCTACCCCCCGGGTATGGGCGATTTCCCGTACCCGGTTCAGGACGCCTTCGACGTTGTGTTCCAGCATGCTGGTGGTGGGTTCGTCCAAAGCGACGATTTTTGCGCCGAAGGCCAGGGCCCGGGCGATCGTCAGGGCATGGCGCTGGGCGGGGCTGAGACCCCGGACCGGGGCTTTGGCGTTGAGTGGGAAACCCATTTGGGCGACGTCGGCCAGCGCCTGGTCGATGTCGGCGCCGGCGTCCCGGCGTTCGCGTGCTGTGCGGCCGAGCACGAGGTTCTGCTCTACCGACAGCTGCGGAACGATGGCGGGTTCCTGGTGGGCGATCCTCACCCCGTCAGCCAGTGCCTGGCGGGGTGAGAAGTGCTGCCGTTGGGTGCCGTCGATAATGACGGACCCATGGTCCGGAACGAGTGAGCCGCCGAGAATGGCCAGCAGTGTGCTTTTGCCCGCCCCGTTTTCTCCGGCAAGGGTGCAGATTTCTCCGCGTTCCAGTGTGAAGCTCACATCGTTCAGCGCACGGACTCCGGGAAATGATTTCGCGATGTTCCGCAGTTCCAGCAGGGGCGCAGCCATGATCCGCACCATCCCTACGGCATGCCGGTCGCGTACTGACCGACGTTCTTGGAATCGATAATGAAGGCGGGAACGTCGACCCAGCCAGGAACCTTCTTGCCGGCCAACAGCCACAGTGCCGCGTCCACGCCGCTAGCGCCTTCGGTCACGGGCTGCTCGCTGACCGTGGCGGTCATGTTGCCTGCCTGGATTTCCTTCTTCGCCTGGGGAATGCCGTCGGTTCCGACAAGCAGTACCTTTCCGGTGAGGTTTTTCGCGGCGATGGCGGCGGCGACGCCGAGGGCCATGCCGTCATTCTGGGAGTAGAACGCCTTGATGTCGGGGTTGGCGGTGAGCATCGCGCTTGCGATCTCTTGGGCCTTGGTCTGATCCCACTTTGCTGTCTGGGATGCGACCAACTGGAGGTTGGAATGCTTGGTCAGGCCGTTCTTGAAGCCCTCTCCGCGGTTCAGCGCGTTTGATGATCCCGGGTCGCCTTCGATCATGGCGACCTTGCCGCCGGCGGGGAGTTTGGTTGCGATGTAGTCAGCGGCGGTGGCACCGATAGTCTTCGCGTCAGGACCGACGTAAACGCTTCCGGGAACGTTGCCCTTGGCATCGTTGAGGATAACAACGGGCATTTTCTTCGCCAGGGCGTCAGTGAAAACCGTGTCCAAGCCTGTCGCTGAGATGGGTGAGGCAAGCAGGGCACTGCAGCCCTGGTTTGCGGCGCTCTTGGCCTTGTCCAGCTGCTCGGTGATGGAGGACTCGTCGGTCACATCGAATGTCTGGTACTTGACGCCGAGCTTCTTGGCCTCGGCTTCGAACCCGTCCCGTTCGAAACCCCAGAACTCGTTGGACAGCGTTCGGGTGATGTAGCAGAGCTTGGTATCGGCCGATCCTGAGGGGGCACCGAGGCTGGCCTTGACGTCCTTGATGGGTGTCTTAGCCGAGGCGTCAACGAGGCTGGCCAGGTCAGCCGTCTGGCCCGACTGTCCGGTGGATGCTTCCGGCGTGGCGCTGCAGGCGGCGAGCAACGCAACTGCCGCCGTGGCTGCGGCGATCTGGGTGGCCGCCTTGGGAAGTTTGTTCATGATCTGTTTTCCTTTCGTCCTTGGAAGGCCCGCCGGGGCGGGATTCATGCTCTTGATTGGCGCAGCCTTTGTTAGGGGAAACGGCGCCATTGTTCGTCATGGGGGTTACGGTGAGTTTGGTGTTGGCCGTGTCCTCGGCCAGGGATGTTCTCCGACGCTTGCGGGGCCGGCTGTTATGAGACTTTGGCGAGGGGAACTCCGATGGCCTTCTCGATATCCCGGATGTCATCGGATGTGAGGAAAGACTCGGGGCGGCCGCAAACGAGCCGTCCGGCCTCGTTGGCAGCCCGGAGGCTGACGGAGAACGGGTGGTCGTTGGCCATCGCGAGGACCATGGCGGCAAGGAAGCTGTCCCCTGCTCCGATGGAGTTCACGATGCGGGCCGGTTCAACTTTCTCCTGCAGGAGGTCGTTCCCGTCCAGAGCCACAACCCCCTCATCGCCCAGTGTCAGGACGGGGGTTTTGGCGCCGGCCTCCCGCAGCGCTGTCAGCAGCAGCCGTTCGTCCGTCTCTTGCGGGACGTCCAGTACGTGACAGGCCTCGCTGCGGTTCAGGACCACGACGTCGGCCAGTCGGAGGAGCGTCCTCGCTTCGGCATGCACCGGGGAGAGGTTCAGGACCACCGTCGTGCCGAGCTCCCGGAAGCGGGTGGCCGCGCGTCGCACGGCGGGAAGCGGGACCTCGAGGTTCAGAACCACAAACGCCGGCGGTTCGTGGCCATCGAGGAAGGCATCGACGTCGGCGGCCGAGAAATTCCCGTTGGCTCCCGGGACAACGACGGTGTCGTATTCACCCTCCGGATTGACCCTCACATGGCCTACACCGGTGTGAATCCGATCATCGATGATGATGCCTTCTGTGGTGATCCCCCGTGAACGGAGAGTCCCGGCAATGAAACTGCCAAGGTCATCCGATCCGACACGGCCCACGAGCGTGACGGCCGCCGGATCAAGCGAGGCGATGCTCATGGCGGCGTTCAGGCTCTTGCCGCCGGCAGCCATTTCGAAACTGGACCCGGTCGCGTAGCTCGCCGCGCTCCCCTGTTCGCCAACGTAGGCGATCAGGTCCGCGTTCAGCGAGCCGACCACGCAGATACTGGTTGAGCCCACCTAGACACCCACGGCTTTCGACCAGAGAACTGAGGATGAGTGCAACGCGTCTCCCTGAGGCAGGTCCGGGTGGTCGCGGACCAGTTCGCGGGCCTTATCGATGATGATCCCCATCCGCTCGATGTTCATTTCACATTCGGATACCGGGTTTTCGCGTACCGGGTCAGTGTCGAAATAGAAGGTTCCCTCGTAGCCCTCCCGGAGCAGGTAATACACGAGTTCCAGCGTCTCCGAGAAGTGGATCGACGCTACCACGAGGCCGTCGTCAGCCACGCCGTGCGAATCATTGAGCTGGAGCCCGTAGAGTTTCTGTTCCCGCAGGCACATCGCGGCGGACTGCGCAGGGTTCTCGCGGGCCATCAGCAGATGGCCGAAGTCCAGGGTCACGCCGAGGTTCGGGCGGTCACAGTCCTTGATGAGGTTCATGACGGCGCCGGTGGTGTTCAGGATGGTGCGTCCGCGCGGCTCGGCGGGCTTGTATTCGATCGAGATGCGGATGTCCTGGTCGACGTCGGCGACGGCCTGCAGGCTCTCGACCATCCAGTTCCAGGACTTCATGTAGTCCATCTGCAAAGGGTATTCGTACCCGTCGTGGGCCGGCCACAGAAGGACGTGGTCGGAGCCGAATTCCCGGCACAGGCTGATGGCTTCCTTCACCATTCCCACGGCTGCCTCCCGAAGCGCGGGATCGGGATTGGTGAAACCTCCGTTGGCGAACTGGGGCGCCGGCCAGCGAAGCTGGATGCCTCGAACGTCCAGGCCGGCGCTGTCCAACGCCGCCTTGATGTCCTGAACCGAGTGCCGGCCGAAGTGTTCCGGGTAGTTCAGCTCGAGCGAGGTCAGTCCCTTCACGCTGCCCGCGAGGGCAATCAGTTCGAGCACGGACTCTTCGCCGCTGGGGTATTTTTTTCCCTTGCCAAGCGCAAAGGAGTTGAGACGGGTGGAGTACTTAATGTCGGTCATCGGTGTTTCGCTTTCGATCGTGAAGGCCACTGGCCCACGGGGAGCGATCGAAATTCCTGACGGAACTTCGGCTCTGAAGTCGGGCTGGTGTTGGAAGTCTACGAGGCAATTCCCTTTGAATGACGCTAGATTTGGACCACGAGGCTAGAATCTTTCACTCCTGAATATTGATTCAAAGCGCCGATTCGATCCTCGAGCAAGCTGCCAGACAAATGCCCGCACATGTCCGCGAAGAGCGCAGCACACGAAGCGGTTCAGAGATAAATTCACCTCTGCATAAATATTCAAAAAGCCGATGAAAGTGACGAATTATGACGCAGATCACGGGGGCCTCCTCATTCTTGTCCGTGAGCACTGAGCAGCTTCGTCTGTTCACCAAGATCGCCGTGCTGTACCACGAGGAAGGGATGTCGCAGGGGGAAATCTCCCAGCGGCTGAACCTTTCCCAAGCTCGGGTCTCGCGCTACCTCAAAAACGCCGTCGAACTCGGAATCGTGCGGACATCCATAGTCCAGCCGGCCGGGATCTACGTCGGTCTGGAGAAGGCGCTCGAGGAGAAGTATCAACTCCGCGAGGTTGTGGTCGTTGATGTGATGGACGGCGCCTCACTGGGAATGAGGTTGGGCTCGTCCGCGGCCACCTACCTCGAAACGACAATCGATGCCGACGACTATGTCGGAATCTCCTCATGGAGTACAACGCTCCTGCAGACCGTTGAAGCGATGCGCTCACGGCCGCGGAAGATCGCCAATGAAGTGATTCAACTCATCGGGGGCGTGGGCAGCCCCCAAGCGCAACTCCAGGCCACGCGCCTTGTTTCCCATCTGGCCGAGCTGACCTCGGCCAAGCCCTACTACATGGGCTGTCCGGGGCTCGTCGCAAACCCGCAAATCCGCGATGCATTCCTCGCAGACCCGGCCGTGAAAGCGTCCATTGAGGCCTGGGACCGCCTGACCACGCTGCTGGTGGGCATCGGAACGTTCCCGGCGTCCCCGCTGTGGGAGGCCAGTGGAAACGCGCTCAGCAGAGCCGAGGAGAAAGAACTTTCCCGGGCCGGCGCCGTCGGAGAGATATGTTTGCGCTTCTTCGACATCAACGGCCAGCCCATGAAACCCGCCATCGAACAGCGGATGATCTCGATCGAAGCCGAGGCGATGATGCGCATACCCCGCCGCATCGGCGTCGCGGGAGGCATGCGCAAACTGGACGCCATCCGAGGCGCCATTGCAGGAGGATGGATCAATGTTCTGATAACGGACGCCGATGTGGCAAGACAGCTTCTCGAACCGCCACAGCTCTAGGTGACCGCTGACATTCAGTGCCGGCCAATAGCGGCTTCTACTCAAACGGACCAACTGTGCCGTCGCACCAAGGCTGGATTCCCGCGGAATGCCGGAATCTAAATTATCGGCGTGGGCTAACGGGATTGAAGTAGCTGATTTGGGTGACCTTAAGGCGGTTGTTCCGTCAGTAATGACGATTGCCACGTAACGGCAGCCTGGGTTGGACTTCCGTCCTCTGAACTCCGTCGATCTGGAGTCCTTGGAAGCAGGTCCAGCCCCCGCGGTAGGGTTTCGTGATTACCCGTATTTAGGTGCATGAGCCATGATTGGTGTTGTGGATGATCAACGTATTCATTGCCTGTTCGAGAGTCGGTCATGAGCGGACGTGCCTTTCAAGACCCGCACAAGGTTGCGGTGACACCTGGACAACAGGCCCAGGCTCCATCGCCTGACGGTTCCGTCCGGCCACTTTTCCAGCGTGACTTTGGACCGGGCATGTCCGGCGACCGCAAGAGGCCGCCGACGATTGCCGATGTCGCACGCGTTGCGGGCGTGTCGCAGCCCACAGTCTCTCGGGTTCTCACCGGCAACATTCCGGTGCGCGATGTGACTAAGGCCCGTGTCCGGGCTGCGATGAAAAAGCTCGGCTATCGGCCCAACGGTGCGGCCCGCGCACTCGTGCAGGGGCGTCAGCCGATTGTCGGCGTAATCACGCGTGACACGGCCTTGCATGGCTACACCCGAATGCTGGCCAACATCGAAAGCCGGGCACGCCAGGCCGGCTACCTCGTAGCCATCGTCGCCCTTGACCCTGTAGACCTGCAGAACGCTACGTCGGCTCTGGATCTTTTGCTTGGTCAGCCTATCCTCGGGGTCGTTGTCCTCGATTACGCCACCTACGACTCCCGCCTGAGGGACAGCCTGGGTACCTTGCCCATCTCCACTGTGATCCACGGGGACCAAACAGACATCGATGTACCGCATGTGCGCGTCGATGACAGGAGGGCTGCGTACGAGGTCACGAACCATTTGCTCGGGCTCGGCCACCGGACTGTTCATCATGTCGCCGCGCCGAGCCGCGGCGGGGAACCGCATGTCCGCGAGAAGGCATGGCGCCAGGCGCTGACCGATGCAGGCGCCCCCGTCCCTGACGTCCACCGAACCGACTGGTCCATCACTGCCGCACGCGAGGCGGGTGCAGCCTTGGCGCGCGACCCCGACGTCACGGCGATCTTTTGCGCCAACGACGAACTCGCCTTCGCCGTGATGCGCAGCATCCACGAAGCGGGCAGGCGCGTCCCGGAAGACATCAGCGTCGCAGGCATCGACGATGAGCCCCTGGCAGCGGCCTGGGTTCCAGCGCTGACCACCTACCGGCTTGATTTTGACTGGGCCGGAGTGGCAGCACTGGAACTGCTCATGGAACTCGACGAACCCAGCCGCACGGCCGGGTTGCCGTCTTACGGGCTCGTCATTCGGGAAAGCACAGCTCCTCCCGCCTCCACCGCCTGAGCTTCCGCTCGGGCCAAGCCAGGCCGGAACTCCTGACCTTTTAAAATGATCAACGCTTGCATGCGTGAATGTCAGGACATATGCTTTTCTTCAATCGGAAATGATCAACGCTTTCATGGAGCGGATCGACGCAAAGGAGCATCGTTTGGACACCACGCAGACCTCGCCAACCGCCACCGTTCTGGCAGTGCAGGAAGGGGCAGCATCCGTTGCCCTGCTGCCGTTCCGCTTCGAGTGGAACACGGGCGGGATGAGCCTGGCCTTCACCGCCGATACCGAACTGCCGGTGGTCCTGAGCGGCGTGAGTGACATGGATTCCGCGGCGACGCGGACCCTTCAGCCGATTGTTGAACTCATCGCGACCGGTGACGGCCGTTCCCGGACAACGACGCGCTTCACAAATACGGGGGTAGGTTCCCGTCTTCGCTACGCCAGCCACGCCGAAAGTGTCCGGGACGGAGTTGCCGAACTAGAGGTGGTGCAGCGGGACGCCCTGACGGGATTGGAGGTGACGACGACGTTCACCGCGTCACCGGCATTGGCGGCCGCCCGCGTGACGACGACCGTCGTGAACACCTCGGACACTCCTGTGATCCTCGAGGCAGTCAGTTCCTTCTCGGCCGGGGCGTTCGTCTATCCCGGCGAGTCGACGAAGGACCTGCTGCTGCACTCCGGTACCGGCGAGCAGCTGGCGGAATTCCGCTGGACGACCCAGGCGCTGTGGAGCCAGGAGAACCTCGCCGACTTCAACTCGGCCAACATGAACCAGCCCGGCCGCGGCGGTGTTGAGAAGGTCAGCACCTCGACCTGGTCAACGGCGCGTGCCCTGCCGACCGGCGCCCTGGAAAACAGGGTCACGGGACGGTCCTTTGCGTGGCAGATCGAACACAACGGGGGCTGGCGCTGGGAGGTTGATAATGTCCGCGAGGGCGAAGACTCCGTGGCCCTCGTCCTGCTCGGCCCGGAGGACCTCGATCATCACTGGTCGCACAAACTTGAGCCCGGCGAGGCATTCACGTCCGTGCCGGTCTCGTTCGCCGTCGGTGGGGCCGGGTTTGAGGGCGTCATCGCGGAGCTCACCCGCCATCGCCGGTGGCTGCGCCGCCACCAGACGGCCGATACCGGCTCAATGCTGGTCTTCAACGATTACATGAACACGATTAACGGCGACCCGACGACCGAGAAACTGCTCCCTCTCATCCAGGAAGCGGCAGCAGCCGGCGCTGAGTGCTTCTGCATTGACGCCGGCTGGTACGACGACACGGCAGCCGGCGACTGGTGGCCCTCCGTCGGCGAGTGGCTGCCCTCCGCCCGGCGCTTTCCCGACGGCGGACTGGCACGGGTGGTGTCGGCGATCCGGGATGCCGGCATGGGAGTCGGGATCTGGCTGGAGCCTGAGGTCATCGGCGTCGACAGCCCGGTCGCGAAGCAGCTCCCGGACGGTGCCTTTCTGCAACGCCACGGACACCGCGTCACGGAGCACCAACGCTATTTCCTTGACCTGCGCCACCCCGCCGCCCGCGCACACCTGGACACGACATTCGATCGGCTCATCACGGCGTTCGGCATCGATTTCTTCAAGCTCGATTACAACGTGACCCCTGGGCCGGGTACGGATTTCGAAGCCTTCTCAACCGGCGCGGGCCTGCTCGGGCACAACCGCGCCCATCTCGACTGGTTTGCCGGGCTCCGCCGCCGCCATCCCAGTGTGGTCTTCGAGAACTGCAGTTCCGGGGCCATGCGGGCCGACTTCGCCATGCTGGAACTGTTCGACTTCCAGTCCACGTCCGATCAGGAAGACTTCCGCCTATATCCGGCGATCGCCGCCGGGGCGCCGGTCCAAATGCTCCCGGAGCAGGCGGGCAACTGGGCCTATCCGCAGTCGTGGATGACCCAGGAGGAGATCGCCTACACCATGGTCACCGGCCTCAGCGGCCGCCTCTACGCTTCCGGCTACCTCAACCGGATGACCCCGGACCAGCTTGAGCTCGTGCACGATGCCTACAGGCAGTTCAAAGCGACCCGTGACAACATCGCTGCCTCCACTCCGGGCTGGCCTGCCGGCCTTCCCCAGTGGTACGCCGACACCATCGCGCTGACGCTCTCCGGGCCCGAGGCTGACCTACTCTACGTCTGGAACCGCGGTGATGAAAACTCTGAAATCTCACTGGACCTGGGCGACGGTGTCCAAGCCGGACACCTCATTGAGATCTACCCCCGCACCCTCGCCCCCTGGGACGTTACCGACGGCCCGGGGAACACCGTTCTGATGCGGCCGGGCATCAGCGGCCCCACCGCACGGGTCTACTCGATCCCGCGCGGCTAATCCCTCGAATCCCATCTGCAGTAACCCAACTACAAAGGACAAGCAATGAAGCTTTCTCGGAATACGGCACGGGCGGCAATCGCGGCTCTCGGTGTCGCGGCCCTCCTCGTCAGCACCACCGGATGCGATCGCGGCACCACCGCCTCCAGCAGCAGCGATGAAGTTCAGCTGTTCCTCAACGGTGGCACCGGCACCCCCCAGTACAAGGCGATGACGGATCTCATCGCCAAGTTCAAGACGGAAAAGGGCATCTCCGTCAAGATGACCGCGGCGTCCACGGACTACGAGGACCAGATGAAGGTCAAGCTCGCCTCCGGTGACATCCCCGATATTTTCACCACCCACGGCTGGTCCCTCCTGCGCTACAGCAAGTTCCTGGAACCACTCACCGACCGCCCCTGGGCATCAAAGGTCAACAAGGGACTGGATTCCGCAATGCGCGACAGCGACGGCAAGATTTACGCCTTCCCCGGCGCATTCGACACGGCCGGCATCGCCTACAACAAGGATGTCCTCGACAAGGCAGGCATCGACCCGACCAAAATCACCACCTGGGACGCTTTCGACGCCGCAGCGGCGGCGGTCGCAGCCAAGGGAAACACACCGATCTTCTCCAGCGGCAAGGCACAAGGACCGGCCGGGCACATGGCGGACTACCTGGCCGCAGACTCCTTCACGGAACCCGAACTCACCCAGATGAAGGACGGCACCTTCGTCACCTCCGCCTACACCAAGGTCCTGGACCGGGTGAAGTCCTGGCAGAGCAAGGGCTGGTTCAACAAGGACTACTCTTCCGCTTCCGAGGATGACATGGCCCGCGCTCTCGCCAACGGAACAGCCGGCTTCGAGATCTACAACAACAACATCCTCGCCACGGCCCGGACCTACAACCCGAACGCCAATGTCGGATTCATCCCGCTGCCGCCCACCAACGGCGATACCCCGTACCTGATCGGGGGCGAAGGCATCGACTCGTTCGGCATCTCCAAGACCTCCAGCCACAAAGACAACGCCCTGGCGTTTCTTGACTTCCTCGCCCAGCCGGCCAACGCAGCTGCCCTCGCCGAAGCAAACGGCGCCGCCGCAGGCCTGACGGACGTCAAGGTCGACTTCGGCAAGCTCACCGCCAGCTACGACAAGTACGTCACCAGCGGATCGACGCCGGTCAAGCCCTACTTCGACCGCGTGTACCTTCCGAACGGCTCGTGGAACACGATGGTCGCGACCACCGACGCCGTGATCTCCGGACAGTCCGAGGTCGCTGGAGCCGTCGACCAGATGAAGAACCAGTTCGCCACACTGTACGGCCAGAAATAGCCCAAAAAGGGGGCCTGCCCACGAACCAGCAGGCAGGCCCCCATCCCGTATCACCTTCGGCACCGCCGACCCAAAAACCTCGCGAAAGCAAGAGACATGAGCCAACAAACCACCCTCCCCCGGGCAGCCAAGGGGGTCGAATCCCAGACAGAACGCCGGCCGCGGCGGCGCCGCGGCGGGTTAATGAACCTGATGTACGTGCCGGCCATCGCCATGGTGGCCATCTTCATGCTCTACCCCCTTGTGCAGGGCATCGGACTCGCGTTCACGAACTGGGACGGATACTCCCCCACCAAGGCTTTCGTTGGACTCGACAATTTCGCACGGCTCTTCACCGACACGACGTTCCAGACCGCGCTGGTAAACACGCTCATCTACGGCATCGGCTGCACAGTGCTGCAGCAGGTGCTCGGACTCGGACTCGCCGTCGCCCTCGACGGCGCCGGGCGCAGCAAGGCCTTCGCCCGCGCCCTGATCTATCTGCCCGTGCTCGTCTCGCCCGTCGTGATGAGCATGATGTACTACTTCCTCTTCCAGTACGACCGCGGCGCCCTGAACGACATCCTCGTCTCGATCGGATTCGACCGGATCGCCTGGCTCTCCACCGGCCCGGGAACGGTCAGCATCGTCGTACTTATCAACACGCTTCAATTCGTCGGCATCTCGATGGTCATTTACCTCGCCGGCCTCCAGAGCATCGGCCAGGAAATCAACGAGGCCGCGGAAGTGGACGGCGCCCGCGGACTGCGCCTCTTCCGGTCCATCACCCTGCCCCTGTTGCGACCGGCAATTATTTCCAGCGTGATCATCAATCTCATCGGCGGGCTCAAGCTCTACGACGTCATCCAGGTCCTCACCGCCGGCGGCCCCGGATACTCCTCACACTCAGTCTCGACCCTGATCGCACGCAGCTACTTCGGCCAGCAGGCCGCCGGCTACGCCTCCGCCATGGGCGTCGCACTGTTCGTACTGATCGCCGTGGTCTCAATCTTCCTGGTCGCGCGCATGGACCGCACCGGAAAGGACCTCTGATGGCCACCATAACCGCATCGAAACGGACCGCTGCCCAACGCGTCGGGCGCACCTCCCAAGCCGGACGACTCGGACGCTGGATCTTCATCGCCATCGCCGTCATCGCGCAGGTGACCCCGTTCTACCTGGCCCTGACCACAGCCTTCAAACCCATCACAGACACCACGTCGCTATGGCTCCCACCCCTCAGCGGCGGAACACTCGATAATTTCGCCACAGCCTGGGACTCCGGACACCTCGAATGGGCCTTGGAGAACGGCCTGATCGTCACCGTCGTCAGCACTGCGCTCACCTGCATAGTCGGCGCCATGGCCGCTTACCCTCTCGCGCGCCGAAGCACGAAACTGAACCGTTTCGTTTCCCTGGCAATCCTCGGCATGCTCATGGTCCCGCCCCTGAGCATCCTCGTTCCCCTCTACACAATGCTCGCCCAGCTCGGTCTCCTGAACACTTACGTCAGCCTCATCATGGTCCTCACGACCCTGCAGCTTCCCCTCGCGGTGTTCCTGTTCACCCAGTTCATGCGGACACTGCCGCTCTCACTCGAAGAAGCAGCCGCCATCGACGGCGCCGGACTCACGACCACGTTCGTACGCATCGTGCTTCCCTCACTCAAGCCCGTCTTCGCGACCGTCGTGATCCTCACATCAACCAACGTATGGAACGAGTTCGCCATGAGCTCCTACATCCTGAACAAAGCCGAAGTCCGTACACTCGCCCCCGCCGCAGCCAGCTTCTTTGGAACCCAGGGCAACAACATCGGAGCCGCAGCCGCAGCCGCGCTCATCGGACTCCTCCCAATCCTCATCGCCTACCTCTTCCTCCAAAAATACTTCGTCAAGGGTGCGCTGGCAGGCGCAGAGAAGTAGACATGGTCCACCGGCTGCGCAGGTCACAGCACTCAGGATCGCCAGAGGCCCTCCCAGACCGTCCCTTGAAAACAATTCAAAGACCAGAGTCCCGGCCGCACGGGACTGCAGGCCAAACGGAACCCCCTCAACGATCGCGCCGCGGAGTTCCTCGACATCGGCCCGCAAGATCAAAGGAAGCCCGTAGTGATGGACATACAGATTCTCAAGCACTCTCCCGTACCCCTGTATTTCAGATAGCCGAAGCAATCCAAGCAGAGGTACGGCGCAACAACCTCGCCAAAGGACACAAACTCATGAGCGAAAGCGAGCTGGCTCAGCAGCTGAATGTATCGAGGGGAACCATCCGCCACGCCATGCAAATCCTCGCCGATAGGCACATCATTACGCGAACCCAGGGATCCGGAACAAACGTGGCCTAAGGCTGGGCCACATCCGTATCCGTGAAAGCTCCGGGCAATCCAAGGCAACGATCTCATCATGAAGGTTTGCGTCCCGAGTCAGCCAGGGAAAGATCAAGCTCTTAGCCGTAGGCAGTCCGGCGATGCCGGTGCTCGGCATCGTGGTGATGAACGCGGCGGCCTCTCTTTCAACGCGATTGCAGCGGAACCGCGACCTGATTGCCCCGGCTCGCTCACGGGGATTAGTAGCAAACGAATAATCACCGATACCAGGTATTCAACGACGAGATGTTGCAACCATCGGTAGGCGCTTCCAAAGGAGCAGGTGGGTAATGAATAAGAAAAATGCTAGAGATGGTTCCCTCTCTAGCTCCACGACGCCCGGCCCCGGCTGCGACCCGCAAACGGGTATTGGGGATCGCCGGCCGGAGCGGAATCATCGTGCCTCCGTGGTCGACGTCGCCAAACGAGCCGGAGTGTCCACTCAGACCGTATCCCGCGTGGTCAACGGCGAACGATACGTCCGTGGCAGCACTCGCGACCAGGTGATTGCGGCGATGAACGACCTTGGCTACCGGCCGAACAGTGCCGCCCGGGCACTCAAACGCGGCAGCTTCCGCACCATCGGGGTGATCACGTTCTCACTGTCGTCGCTGGGGAACATGCGCACACTGGAGGCCATCGCGCTGCATGCAGCACGGCAGGACTTCGCCATCACGCTGATACCGGTCACCGCCCCCACCCGGGCCGGGATCCAGGGCGCGTTCTCCCGGATGGGCGAGCTCGCTGTCGACGCCGTTATCGCCATCATGGAAGTCCACCTCCTGGACGCAGCCACGGTAACGCTGCCGCCGGGAGTGAAGGTGGTCGTCGTCGATTCCGACGCCGGCGAGCAGCACAGTGTGGTGGACACCGACCAGGCCGACGGCGCCCAAAAAGCCGTCAAGCACCTCCTGGATCTCGGCCACCAGACCGTCTGGCACGTCGCCGGCCCCGAGGAATCCTTCGCCAGCGAACGCCGCTCCGCCGCCTGGCGCAGCACCCTTACCGCAGCAGGCAAACCCGTCCCGCCGGTGATCCGTGGCGACTGGTCGGCCGAGTCCGGCTATGCCGCCGGTCTTCGGCTCGCCGACGAACCTGGCTGCACCGCCGTGTTCGCCGCCAACGACCACATGGCCCTCGGCCTGCTCCGGGCCTTCCGCGAAAAAGGAAGATCCGTCCCGGAAGACATCAGCCTGGTCGGCTTCGACGACGTCCCGGAAGCCTCCGCCTACGCTCCCCCGCTCACTACCGTCCACCAGAACTTCGCTGACGTCGGCGAACGCTGCGTCGATAACGTCCTCCAACAACTCCGCACCGACACCGCAGAACCCGGCGTGACCCTGGTGCCCACCAAACTCGTCATCCGCCAAAGCACCGCACGCCCAAATCAGGCTCGCAATTCGGTTCGCACACCTTTTTCGGCGCACCGGTTAGGAGACATAGGTACGAAACACGGCGAGCCCTGAATCTCTCGGCAGTTTCTGGAAGCTAATAAGAAGTCTCGCAACCATCGGTTTATAAGTCGGGCGTCGGCGGCGGGGATGGGACGTGACGTATCCAGTTGATGTAGACCCCAACCTGACACCACGGCGCCTGCCTCTTGACGTTCGTCTAGGGAGGCCTTAGAACTCAATCCCACACGTAAGACGGTTGGAGGCGGCGGTGGCTGGTCAGCGAATTGGGTACGTGCGGGTGAGCACGCTGGATCAGAACGAGAAGCGTCAGCTCGACGGTTTGGTTCTGGACAGGGTTTTCACGGACAAGGCGTCCGGCAGGGACACGGCCAGGCCACAACTGGCAGAACTGCTGGGCTTCGCCCGTGACGGGGACACGGTCGTGGTGCACAGCATGGACCGGCTCGCCCGCAACCTCGATGACCTCCGCGCCCTAGTACAGCGCCTGACCCGCAAGGGGGTGCGTGTGGAGTTCGTTAAGGAGCACCTGCTCTTCACGGGCGAGGACTCCCCCATGGCCAACCTCATGCTCTCGGTCATGGGAGCCTTCGCTGAATTCGAACGCTCCCTGATAAGGGAACGCCAGCGGGAAGGCATCACTCTGGCCAAGCAGCGCGGCGCTTACAAAGGGCGGAAGAAGACGCTCACTGCGGACCGGGCTGCGGAGCTGGTCCAGCGGGCAGCCAATGGAATTCCGAAAACTGTCCTGGCCGGCGAGTATGGCATCAGCCGGGAGACGGTGTACCAGTACCTGCGCCAGGCCAAGCTCTCCTGAGGCTTCCCCTTAGCCCGTTTACTCGGTGTCCGGTTCGGCCCACTCGAGGGCTGCGACAAGGTGCCCTTCGTTGGGAAGGGCTTGTTGCTCTGCTGCGGGGAGCTTGTCGTAGGTGTAGGCCGCCACGGCCATGGGTGAGGTCGATCGGCCCAGGCTGTAGCGGACGCTGCGGTCGTTCTTCGTGCCGCAGATAAGAATCCCGACGGTTTCGTTGTGGTAGTCGCGGCGGAGCATGTCATCGACCAGGGCGACGTAGAAGTTGAGCTTGCCGGCGTATTCGGGCTGGAACTTACCGGTTTTGAGTTCGATGACCACGTACCGGAGCTGCTCGATGTGGAAGAAGAGCAGGTCGACGTAGTAGTCATCGCCATCGACGTCGAAATGAACCTGACGGCCGACAAAGGAAAAGCCCGGTCCCAGCTCCTGCAGGGTTTCGGTGATCCGGCTTGTCAGTGCGTTCTCCAGGTCGCGTTCTGCGACTTCGCCGGAGAGGCCGAGGAATTCGAAGTTGTAAGGGTCCTTCGCCATCTGCTGGGCAAGCTCAGAATCGGCGGCCGCCAGATGCCGGGTGAAGTTGGATGGCGCTGTACCGGTGCGTTCCATGGACCGGTTCATCATCATGTTCAGCAACACGTTCCGGGACCAGCCATACTGGACGGCCGCGGCCGCATACCAGTCCCGCTCTTCCGCGTTGGCTGCCTTGTCCAGGATCATCCGGATGTGGCCCCACGGCAAATGTGCCACAGCCTGTGGCACATTTTCGTCCTCACCCCATGCCCGCACCATCGCGGTCATGTACTGCAGACTTCGGTAAGACAGGCCCTTCATATCCGGAAAGGCGGTCGCCAGATCAACTGCCAACCGCCGGATGACGCCACTCCCCCAGCCTTGGCTTTCCTGCCGGACGATGATGTCCCTGCCAAGCGACCAATAGAGCTGGATGACCAGCGTGTTGACGGTCCTCTGGGCGTGGATCCTGGCACTCGAGATCCGGGTCTTCAGCTCCTCCAGTAGGTCTGCGTAGTCTGCTGGCAGATCGATTTCTGAAGTCACCATGCCTCAACCCTACCGAGAGGCAAATGTGCCACAGGCTGTGGCACATTTGCCGGAGGCCACAGCCAACGCCAATCAGGCTGACGGAATCACCATTATCGGCTCTTTAAAACAGTCCGGGGGAGTGCCTGGAAAAGGGGCTGCCTCCTGCCGTCATTCCATGGCGCTTTCCCCACGGACTCCTTGGCTCAGAACTGTTCAGCCAGCGCCCGGTTTACGGCGGAGATGTCCAGAAAGGCGGCTGGCTTGTAAAAATGCGAACACGGGGCCCGTCGCGGACGACCGGCAGTAATGTCAGTCCGGTTTGATACGTTGCATCTATCAGCAACGTCTGGGGGTGACTTAAATGGCTGAGCGAAATTCGTACCACGTGGTTCCTAGTGAAGATGGATGGAAGGCCGAGCGGGAAGGCTCGTCTCGCGCTTCTTCTGTTCACGACACGCAATCCGCAGCAATCGACGCTGCTCGGGGTTATCTGTCCCGCTCTGGAGGCGGGGAATTGAACATCCACGGCAAGGACAACAAGATCAGGGCAAAGGACACAATTGCACCTGGCAATGATCCACGGAATACGCCTGGATGAGCCTGATCGCGTAATGACCCCGCCGGCTTCGGTTTGTTAACAGGAGCCGGCGGGTCTTCTTGTATGCGGACGGACGGGGCCTGAGGGACACATAATGCCCGTACGCCTGCCTTACGCCGCGGCTGACGGAATACCCGTTATCGGCGTTTCGAGGGAGCGTTCGTTAGATGCGAGAATCCCGCATCTAGTGCGGCCTGCCACCCTTGTTGGCGGATTGCCAAGAGATCTGGGGGATTCTTCCAGGAAAGCGAAGAGCCCCGCCGGTGGTCACAAGGCGAGGCTCTTCTCTGGTGGTTCGGCTTCTCTGCTCATAGGTCAGCAGAGTTGCTGAACCCAACGTATAGACAGCCCACTTAGCTTTACAACATGTGACCGCGGTCGTCCTTCCGCCAGCCGGAACCCGGGACTGAGGTGACTTGGCAGCTTTCATGGCACTGTAAGCCCTCCACGGCCTGAGCGTTTCTTTCCTGCGCCGGACGCAAACCACCTCTACCTTCCTCGGCGTAAAGTTGTAATCGGCCGGCGGCGGACAGTCGCCTGGCGTCCCCCCACGCCAGCGGCCCCAGCTCCGTCGTCGGTCCGCTACGCCGTGGGCAGCGATGCCGACCCAAGCTGGGGTGTGGGTTTATTACCCTTATGGCGGCCCGCTCCAGGTTGACGAAATATCCCTTATCGTCGTCCGTGCAGCACGAGTTCAAACAGGTGAGAGAACCATGCTGCTGAGCTTAGTTGGGTCCGTACTGGGACCACTTGTCGAAGTGGTGTTCCCCGTCGATCCTTCTGACGGTCCCGGACTGGGCGCGCATCACAATGGACTGGGTGCTGATCTTCGATTTCTTGTATCGAACACCTCTGAGCAGGTCTCCGTCGGTGATGCCGGTCGCGGCGAAATAGCAGTTGTCGCTGCGGACCAAGTCACTGGTAGTCAGGATTCTGGATGGGTCGTGGCCCGCGTTAGTGGCTTTCGTGCGTTCTTCGTCATCCATGGGCGCGAGCCTGCCCTGGATGACCCCGCCGAGAGTTTTCACTGCGCACGCTGTCACGATTCCCTCAGGGGTACCGCCGGTGCCCATCATGGCGTCAACGCCTGTACCGGGGACGCATGCGGCGATGGCTGCCGCGACATCGCCGTCGAGAATGAACTTGGTCCGGGCGCCGGCGGCGCGGATGTCCTCTACGAGGCTGGCGTGCCGTTCCCGTTCGAGGACGGCAACCGTGAGCTGGTTGACTTTGACGCCTTTGGCTTTGGCGATCAAATGCAGGTTCTGACGCACCGGAAGGCGGAGGTCCACGAAGTCGGCCGCTTCGGGTCCGGTGACCAGCTTCTCCATGTAGAACACGGCCGAGGGATCAAACATGGCCCCTCGTTCGGTGACGGCCAGGACGGCGAGGGCGTTGTTCATGCCCAGTGCGGCCAGGCGGGTGCCGTCGATCGGGTCCACGGCCACGTCGCACGCCGCGCCGCTGCCGTCGCCGACGTTCTCGCCGTTGTACAGCATGGGAGCTTCGTCCTTCTCCCCTTCCCCGATCACCACGGTGCCGTTGAAGCGGACGGTGGAGAGGAAGGAGCGCATGGCGTCGACGGCGGCACCGTCGGAGGCGTTCTTGTTCCCCATTCCCACCCACTGGCCGGCAGCGATGGCAGCCGCTTCTGTGACGCGGACCATCTCGAGGCCGAGGTTGCGGTCAATCACGTCGGGCCGGATTACCGGTACTGCAGTGGACATGCGGACTCCTGTGCTGTGTGCTTCTTGTTACTTGACCGTGGACCGGAGTCGTTTTGCCGCGCTGGTTGGTCCGGAAATGACGGGCAGGCCCGTTGCTGCCGCGAGGGCCTCGGTTGCCGGGGCCAGGGAGTACTGGGCCAGGAAGATCGCGTCGGGTTGGCTGCCGCTGTCTTTGGTGGCTGCGATGAGGGCGTCTGCCAGCTCGGTCTGGTTTCCGGTTTGTGTGGCGGTGAACGCGGCAGGTGCGGCTACCCCGTCAAGGTCGGTTGTTCGTCCGGCCTGCTGGAGCGCGTCGCGGAGCCTGGCCACTGAGTCCGTGAGGGCCGACTCGAGGGAGGCGATGACCAGGACCCTGCCGTAGTTGCCTGCGGCGAGTTCGTCGAAGGCCGCCTCGTCCGGCGCCATCACGGGTACGTCCGCGTGGGTGTCCTGGGCGATGGGCCCGTACATGGAGCAGGTCAGGAGGATCCCGTCAGCTCCTTCTGCCAGGGCGTGCTGGATGAGGCGGGCCATGCGTGTGCGCAGGGGGTCGTCAAGTCCACCGCGGGAGGAGGCGTCGGCGAGGAGTTTGTCATCCAGGATGTTCCAGACCTCGGCTTCGGGGAAGTCAGCGGCGAGGGCCTGGACGGCCGGGCCGATCGCGGCGGGGGTCGCGTTGATCAGGGCGATCCGCGGGGCTGGCTGTGCAGTGCTCATGCGTTTGCTTCCTTGATCCAGTCCAGGCCTTCAACGGTGCCGGCAGCGGGGGCATATTCGCAGCCGATCCATCCCTGGTATCCGCGGCGGCGCAGGTGGTTGAAGATGCCGGTGTAGGCGATTTCGCCAGTGCCGGGTTCGTGGCGTGAGGGTGGGTCGGCGACCTGGAGGTGGAAGACCCGATCCCACACGCTGTCGAGGGTGGTCAGCAGGTCGCCTTCGTCGATCTGTGCGTGGTAGAAGTCGAAGAGCAGTCCGACATTGTCGCTGCCGACGGCTTCTGCGACGGCTGCTGCCTGAGACTGGGTGTCGAGAATGAAGCCGGGGGCGTCCCTTTTGTTCTGCGCCTCGAGGAGCAGCCGGACGCCGGTCCCCTTGGCGCGTTCGGCGGCCCAGGCGATGTTGGTGACGTAGCGGGCGAAAGCCCTGTCCCTGCTGACGCCATCAGGGCGGAGGCCTCCGACGATGTGGAGGAAGTCCGCGCCAAGGGCCGTGGCGTATTCCAGGCCCTGCTCGACGCCGTCGCGGAATTCCTGGACCCGGTCCGGGAAACAGGCAACACCTGAACGCGTCGGGGTCCCGGGTTCACCCATGGGGGTGTTGACCAGGACCTGCTTGAGACCGGCATCAGCCAGCCGGCGTTGCAGTTCGGCCGCTTCGTAGGGGTAGGGGGCGGCGTATTCGACGGCGGCGAAGCCGGCCTTGGCGGCCGCGTCGAAGCGCTCCAGGAACGGGACTTCGGTGAAAAGCCACTTCAGGTTCGCTGCGAAGCGCAGGCGGGCCGGCTGCCCGGCGTCAACCACTGCGGTCGTGGTGAGTGTGGTGTCGGTGCTCATGCTGCCGGGACCGCCGCGATTTCCTTGTTGACCGTCTGGGCGGGCAGAGGCTGGCCCTGCAGGACGTCGATGACGGACTGGGCAGCCATGGTTCCGGAGCGGCGGCGGGACTCGATGGTGGCCGCACCGATGTGGGCGGTGACAAGGACGTTGTCCAGGGAGCGCAGGCGGCTGTTGGCCGGGAGGGGTTCGACCTCGACGGTGTCCAGGGCGGCGCCGGCGAGGTGGCCGCTTTCGATCGCGTCGGCGAGGGCTTCTTCATCGATGACGCCGCCGCGGGCGGCGTTGACCAGGTACGCGCCGGGCTTCATCTTGGCGATGGCGGCGGCGTTGATCAGGTGGTGGGTTTCCTCGGACAGGAAGAGGTGAAGGCTGACGAAATCACTGACGGCGAGCAGTTCGTCCAGCTCGACCCGGCGGATGTTGTGCTCGGCGGCGAATGCTTCGTCGAAGTACGGGTCGTAGGCCACAACGTCCATGCCGATCACCCGGGCGATACGGGCAACGTCTTTGCCGATGGCGCCAAGGCCCACGATGCCGAGGGTGTTTCCGCCCAGCTCCCGCCCGCTGGTCTGGTCCCAGCCCCCGGTGCGGATGCTCTGGATGTTCTGCGGAATCAGGCGGGCGACGTTGAGCAGCAACGCGACCGTGTGCTCGGCGACCGACTGGCGGTTGATGCCCGGGGTCGGGCAGACAGCGACACCGTGGGCGGTTGCGGCGGGAACATCAATGTTGTCGTAGCCGACCCCGGTGCGGCCGAAGACCTTCAGCTTGTCGGCCGCGGCGATGACCTCAGGAGTAAAAGCGTCCGTCCCGGCGACAATCCCGTCGAAACCGGCCACGACCTCCTTCAGCGCTTCCACCGACGTCCCGCGGGTCTTGAAAGAGCTGTGAACGACCTCGAAGCCGGCCTCCAGCAGCATCTGATGGACCTCATCGCCCGGGGACAACCAGGCGGTAGTGACGAGTACGCGTTGTGCAGTCATTAGGGATCTCCTTTGTTCCGTTCCGGCGCCTCCGCGTGGAGGTGCGGAGGCCTTCCCGGCAAGTTCTGAAACTATACTATATGGCGGGAAAGTATAGTATGTCTACAACTGCACGCGTTGCCGGAAGGTGGGGGCGGCGCCGGATAGACTGTCCTATAGTATTTTCGCTTCTAGCCAGGAAGGGTGTTCCTTGATGGCCCGCTCAGCCCGTCAGCCCCTGGCTGACAAGATGTACGAAGTCCTGCTCGATGAGTTCATGGACGGCGTGCGTGCGGCGGGCGAGCCTCTGAACATCCACGCTCTGACGCGTGAGCTCGAGGTAAGCCAGACACCTTTGCGTGAAGCGCTGGCCCGGCTCGAACACACAGGCCTGGTCCAGCGCGTGGCCCTGAAGGGGTACCGCGTCGCTCCCCCGATGAGCCAGCGTGAAATTGCCAAGCTGATGGCGGCGCGTCTGGTCCTGGAGCCTGCCATGACCTATGAAACGGGCCTCAGGACGACCCCGGAGTTCCTCGACGAGCTGCGGGGAACCATTGAGGATCTCGAAAAATCCGTCGAGCACGCCGACACGGAGCGCGAAAACTTCCGTCTCTACTGGCGATCGGATGACCAGTTCCATCAGCTCATCGCCGCGCAGTGCGACAACCCGTTCCTTGAAACGGCCTACCGCTCCCTGGGCGGGCAGATCCAGCGCTTCCGCCTGTTCTCAAAAATCGGCCGGACCGGTGCGAAGTTCGCTGCCGCAGAACACCGCGCGGTCTACGAAGCACTGGCCGCAGGAGAAGCCGACCGCGCCGCGGAGATGATGCGCGAGCACATCTCCCTGGCTAGCGAACGCAACACCGCGCCGCGCTAGGCGCCCCAGGCAACTACAGCAATGCCCGCCAAGCAATTGGCGGGCATTGCTGTTTAAGCCACACCTCAGCCGGCGAAAACCCCCGGCAGCCTCTCGGCGGGAGCGCTGCCGCCGCGCGGATTTCACTCCCGAGCTTCCCCCTAAAGGCAGGGTGTTGCGTAGACCACATGGAAATAGTATAGTTTCGTGCTGTTCGCTATACTATTCTTCGCGGGCCTGGCGTTGTCTTACGCTGGTCCTAGCGGGTTTCAATGAGGAGGCCTCATGTTGCAAGTACGCGCTCTTAGCGCGCTTCCCGATCCCAAGGGGGGTATGGCGCAGTGACTGCCATCTTCGCCTTGGGCGCTTTTATCGCGGCGATCGTTCTGTGGAACGTCGTCTTCAAACGGAACATCGCCGAAGCCATGTTCGTCGGTTTCGTTGCCGCTGCCGGATTCGCCGGCGCCGACTTCTTTCCCGTTCTCTGGAAGGGATTCCTCTCCGGCATCCAGAACGAGGTCGTGTTCGCGGCCCTCGCGTTCGTGATCGTCGGTGAGATCCTGACCAAGGCCGGCATCATCCAGCGCATCGTCGACATCCTGTCCTCGATGCTGGGCCGGCTCCGTGGCGGGTCCATCTACGCCGCAACCGTGGGCTCAGGTGTGTTCGGCGCCGTCGCCCACAACGGTGCGGCGACGGCCGCGACCGTTGGTGCCATCACGATCCCCTGGATCAAGCGCTCCAACGCCAGCGGCGAAACCGCGGCCGTCGTCCTTGGCGGCAACTCCGGCGTCGGCGCCGTGTTCCCGTTCAGCGGCGCGTTCTTCCTGCTGCTCGCAGCCCCCACCGTCACCGGTGTCGTCTCGGCCCAGACCATGGCCCTCACGGCCTTCATCGCCGCCCTCTGGATGGTCGTCGTACGCCTGGTGTCCGCGTTCTTCCTCATCCGCAAGCAAAAAGTCGGCGCGATGGACCCCGAAGACGTCAAACCCCTCCGGGTCACGTTCCTTCTCGGCTGGACCTCCCTGCTCGTCCTCGCCGCCGTGGCCCTGCCCATCCTCGCCACGTCCGGCACCTTCGTGACCGACCGGGTCGGGGAAGACGCCTTCGATGCAGTTCCCGTCCTGGTGTGGCTCCCCGTGGCCATGCTTCTGCCCGGCCTGATCGTCGGCCGTAAGCAACTCCCCCGCACCGGACGTGCCTGGTGGGACATGTTCGGCAAGATCAGCCCCAAGCTCGGCATCGTAGCGGTCACCATGATCTCGGCATTCTCCGCCTCGGACGTTATCTCCAAGCTTGGCCTGAGCAAGCAGATGACACCGCTGCTGGCCATGCTCAACGGCGTTCCCGCCATCGTCGTGGCGATCATCGTCGGCATCATCATCATCATCGTCGCCGGCCCGCTCAGCACCACCGCCACCCTCGCCGCCGTCGGGTCCGTCGCGTTCGCCGCCCTGACCGCCGCCGGCATCCCTGCTCCCCTGGCCTTTGCAGCCCTGCTGATCTGGGCGGCATCCGAGAGTGCCTCCCCACCGGGCGCAGCCCCGCTCTACGTCGCCGCAGGCATCGCTGGCGTCGACCCGGTGAAGACCTTCTTCCCCGTCATCATGTACTACCTCATCCCCACGTTCCTTCTGGGCGTACTCATCGCAGTAGGTGTGCTTTGGATTCCATGACCAACAAATCCGTCAACGACAACCAGACCAGCAACACGACAGAGGCACCAATGGCCAAGGCAGGCAAAGGAAGCGCAGTCCACCGACTGTTCTCCTACGCCTCACGGATCTGCATGATCGGCCTTGTCCTCGGCGGCATCATCGTTGCCCTCGGCCAGGTACTGGGCATCGTTCTGATCAACGCGGACCTCGTCATCGCCCTCGGTGAAACCGGTGTGAACACCATCTGCATCCTTGCCTCCCTCGGCGGCATCTTCGCCTACCTCGGCCTCTACACGAAGGCCGGACGTGAAGAAGTAGCAAACATGCACGAGGACGACAAGTGAGCGCAGCCGCGCAGCAGACCAGCGGCCGGCGGCCCGTCATCGGCGTCATCGCCGATGACGTCACCGGCGGCACCGACGTGGCCGTGGCGCTCCGGCGCCGCGGCCTGCGGACCCTGCTGTTCTTCGGAACCCCGGAAGACGATCTTCAGCTGCCCGAGCACGACGCCCTGGTTATCTCCCTCAAGACCAGGATGCTGCCCGCCATCGAAGCAGTGGACTTCTCCCTGGAAGCCAGCCGTTGGCTGCAGCAGCACGGAGCCACGCAGACCTACTTCAAGTACTGCTCAACCTTCGATTCCACCGCCGCCGGCAACATCGGCCCGGTCCTCGACGCCCTCTCCGACGCCCTCGGGGCAGGAACCGTCGTCAACACCCCCAGCTCCCCCGAACACGGCCGGACCCAGTACGAGGGCCAGCTCTTCGTCGGAGACCTGCTGCTGGCCGAATCCCACATGCGCCACCATCCGCTCACCCCGATGACGGACTCGGACCTGCGGCGCCTTCTCGGGCAGCAGACGCACCGGCCGGTGGGGCTCCTGCGCCATGAAACCATTCGGAGTGGCGTGGAGGCTATCGGTGCCGGTCTCAAGGCTGCAGGTGCTGAGGGTGCGCGGTATGTTTTCGCTGACGCCGTCAGCGACAGCGACCTGGCCGATATAGGCCGCGCCGTCCTCGGTGAACCTCTGGTGGGCGGGGCAGCCGGTCTGGCCGGCGGTATCGCCGTCGCCTACGCCGAGGTTTATGGCACCGCCGGCACCGAGGGCATCGACGAGGACCACCACGGTCCCTCAGCCGTCGTTGCCGGCAGCTGCTCCGCCCGGACACTGGAACAGATCGAACACATGCACCGGGCGGGCCGGCCCTCCTTCTTCCTGGACGCGGTCGCCACCCCCGACGCCGCTGCCCTGGCCGCCGAGGCCCTGGCCTGGTACGACAGCCTCGACCCCGCCGCATCGCCGCTGATCTACTCCTCGGTCGAGCCGGTCAGGCTCTCCATGATCCAGTCACGCCTCGGCGTGGACGGCAGCGCCGCGATCCTTGAAGAAGCCACCGGCCTCATCGCCCGCGGCCTGCTCGAACGCGGCGTCACCCGCATCATCGCCGCCGGCGGGGAAACCTCCGGCGCGGTCGTCGACGCCCTCGGCGTCAGCGGCGGGCTCGTCGGAGCTGAAGCCGCCCGTGGTGTCCCGTGGATCCACACAACCGGCAACCAGTCAGTGACCCTCCTGCTCAAATCCGGCAACTTCGGCGACCCGGAGCTGCTCGTGCGGGCCTCGGCGCCGACAGCCGCCCTGGCAGCAGGAGGTACCCATGGACGCCCGTGAACAGATCGTCGCCACCGCACGGTCGCTGTTCAACCGGTCCCTCACACACGGCAGCACCGGCAACATCTCCATCCGGACAGAACAGGGGGTGCTGGTCACCCCCACCGGGTCCAGCCTCGGGACCGTCCTGCCCGAGGAGATCTCGCTGATCGACCTGCAGGGAAAGCACCTTGACGGGCCCAAACCGTCAAAGGAGGCCTTTCTCCACGCCGCCGTACTCAGGGCACGCCCGCACGCCCAGGCCGTGGTGCATACCCACTCCACGCACGCCGCCGCGGTCTCCTGCCTCGACGGCCTGAACACCGACGATGTCCTGCCTCCACTGACCGCGTACTACGCCATGCGCATCGGGAAACTGCCGCTGCTGCCCTACCATGCGCCAGGAGACGATGCCCTGCGGGACATCGCCGAGGACGCAGCACGACGCAACCCCGCACTGCTGCTCAGCAACCACGGACCCGTCGTCGCCGGAACCTCTCTCTCAGCCGCAGCTGACGCGGTCGAAGAGCTGGAGGAAACAGCGAAGCTGTTCCTGCTCCTGCGCGGCATGCCGGTCAGGCCCCTGACCCAGGCACAACGCGACGCCCTCGCACCGCCCTCGGCCTGACCGCGCGCCCGAACCCTCGAACCGACCCCCTTTTTGGCTTCGGCTGCCCCGGCATGCCGTCAGCCAATGCCCTCACAGAACAGGAACACCACGAACGTGAAACTCTTCAGCACCCTCGCCGTCAAGAAAGCCCTGGACGACGTCATCCTCGATGCCTTTACCGCAGAAACCGGGATCACCGTCGAAGGTGTCTACGACCCCACCGTGCAGCTGCTGCGCCGCATCGATGCCGGGGAAACCTTCGACGTCATGATCGGGGTCACCAGCTCCTTCGACAGCCTCGGCCACCTCGTCGACCTGACCTCCCGCCAGGCTGTGGCACGCACCGGCGTCGGCCTCGCCGTACCCGCCGGCGCCCCCGTCCCGGACATCTCCACCAAGGACGCCTTCGTCCAGACGCTGCTCAACGCCCGGTCCGTTGCCTACTCCGTAACCGGCGCCAGCGGCATCTACTTCGCAGAACTCCTCAACCGCCTCGGCATCGCCGACCAGATCAACGCCAAAGCAACCATCATCGAAAAGGGCTTCATCGCCAACGCCGTCGTCGACGGCCGGGCCGACGTCGCCATCCAGCAGCTCAGCGAACTGCTCTTCGTCCCCGAAGCACAGATCGCCGGCCCGTTCCCGGCAGAGGTACAGCACTACACCGAATTCTCCGCCGCCCTCGCGCTGGAAGCAGCAGAGAACCCCGAAGCGCGCGCCTTCATCGAATTCCTGACCTCCGCAAAGGCCAACGAAGCCTACGCCCAGACCCTGCTCGAGATCCCCGTCGCCTAAAGCGCGCACAATACGAAGGGCCATGGACATGATGTCCATGGCCCTTCGCGTATCCCTGCCCGCGCATCAGGACGATCCCCAGGAGGACGCCGGGCTTCTTCGGCAGCTGCGGCTCTGCCTTGGTTGAACTGCACCCCCGTCTGACACCTGCCGGTTGCTGGACGGAATACCGGTCATCGGGTTTAGACAGGACCAGAAAGGCAGAGGGGTGAGCTCGTTGCATGGCCTTACGGTCTGTTTCGGGATGGGCTTGAATAAGCGTGGGACTCCGGCGCGCGGGTGCCCGCGTGGAGAGCCCATCGACCCGGTCACGGAATTTCCGTGCCAGTGCGTAGGCCTAACGTGCTTCTTCGGTTAATTCAGGGCCTGCGAGGTCACTGGCCAGTGCAGCAGGTCAGCGATCTTTTTCAGATGCTGAGCGCGGCGCGTCCTTCTCCGGCACATTCATCGAGCTTCCCATGTTCTATTCATTCCCCGGCCTCATGGTTTAGCATCCCAGCAGGTCGTTGAATTCACACCGGGGCCAGCACTTAGGCAACGGAAGGGTTGTTTCGGGGTTCTTCCGCTGAGAGGCGGCGGACGATCAGGGATTCGAAATCAACGAGCTTGCGGGTGCCGCTGCCGGTGTCCAGAATCCAGAACATCCCCATGGACGGCATTGTCTGCAGCACCTTTCCACGGTTGTAGCACCGTCCTTCGTGCCAGGCTTCAATCATGTCGCCGACGGCGAGGGCCGTCAGGTCCTGCACGACTCCGATTGTTTGTTCTTCCGTCACGTCCCCTCCTCCGTTCATGCCTACGGGTTGGCCCCGCAAGTTCAGAGTAGGGGCTACAGTTTGCGCCCGCGTTTCTGACGGATGACTGCCTCGGTAGGAAATTGGTTCAGACGGCTGGCAGTTTCAGCTACACCCCAACCTGGCACGGCTGTTTGCTTGACGGAATCGCGGTTATCGGCGGTCGCTCGCGTCCTTATCCATGAGGTGCTGTTTGGCCCTTGGCTCAACACGGGGGCTCTGGCCGCTGCTCTTCATGAACTGTCCCTGGCAACGGCCGGCTGACCGACCTGTCCGATCAGTACAACCAAACCTGATGCCTGAGCTTTTCACGTATTGTTTGGCTCTCGCACCAGCCGATGCCGGCAAGTTCCAGTGCCCGGGAGTTAGCCACCGGTTGTGCTTGGTGTCCTTCAAAAGAGATGGCCGCCCACCGGTGGCGGCGTCAAAGCGGGCAAGAGCGTCCGCAGAATTCAATTCGCCCAGGACCGCCCGAAGCCCAGCTTCCGCCGGCTACCCAGTCATTCTGCGCCAGACATTTCGCCTGTTCTGCGACAGCAGTAAGCAGCTCGAGGGGTCTCTTGGTAGGGGACTCCTGCAGTTGAAAGAAGTCCCTGGCCGATGCCGGGCTAGTCGGTTTCCGGACCGTCGCAATAGTGACAGCCATCTTCACAGCCGTCCTCGCCGGATTGTCTCTGAAGGGACAGCATCGTGATGGGGACGGCTACAGTCGCGGCCCCGCCGCCGCGGGCACCGGTCGGGCGGTGCGTCTTGCACGCTGGGAGGGGGCCTCGACGTCCGAGAGATCTGGTAAATGTCACTGGAGACTCCTTGGGGCGTATTGGACGATCCGGACTCACGTCCAAAGAAGCTGCTGCCATTGAGGTCTTCACTATGATGCAGATGCCTTGCACGTCCGGGACCAGGTTTGGGTCAAAAACCCGCTGCTGCGCCAAGTCCGCCTAGCCTAATTGTTTTGTGCGCGCGCCGCGCGTATCAGGCGGCGTCGGGAATTGGAGAGGTGGCTGCGCATGGCCGCGGATGCGGCCGCATCATCGCCGTCCACGATCGCTTCGTAGATGGACCAGTGCTCGTGGATCACCTGTTCGAAGTGATCGCGGGCATAGTGTTCTTCACTGGTCATCAGCCTGGTGCGGGGCATGGCGATCATAGTGGGCCCCAGCGAGGCGAGACAGTCGGTATAAAAGGGATTTGCGGATGCTGCGGCGATGGCGCGGTGGAACTCGTAATCAGCTTTCATGGCGTGAGCTGGGTGGGCGCCGCTTGCCGCGAATTCTTCCAGGGCTTTATGTGCGGCCTTCAGTTGCCGGTCTGTCCGGTTGCGGGCCGCGAGAGCGGCGGCCTCGGACTCGACGCCTAGGCGGAATGCGAGCAGGTGGAGCCGGTCCTCCAGGCTGGCCATGGGCCGGCCGCCGGCCGGGTGAGGGTCGCCGTGCGGGGGCGGGGTCAGCGCGAAGCTGCCACGCCCCCGTTCGGTTTCCACCAGACCCTCTGCCTGGAGCCGCGTGAGCGCGGCCCGGACCACTGTCCGGCTGACGCCGAACTCGCCGATGAGGGTGTTTTCGCTGGGCAGCTTCGCGCCCGGCTGTATGTCGCCGTCAACGATGCGCCTGCGAAGGTCGGCTGCGAGGTCCGCGGTGAGGGTCCGGCTCATGGCTTCAAGGTTACTTGCCGAATTCCACCGTCTCGGTGGTCCAGGCGCGGGCCTGGTCGCTGAGGCTGACGCCGAGTCCCGGGCGGTCCGGAACGATCATGCGGCCGTCCTTGGTTTCGAGGCGTTCGTTGAACAGCGGGTCCAGCCAGTCGAAGTGCTCCACCCAGGGTTCGCGCGGGTAGGCGGCGGCCAGGTGCAGGTGGATTTCCATCGCGAAATGCGGTGCCAGGCCCAGGCCGCGTTCGTCGGCCAGGGCCGCGAGGCGGAGGAACTGCGTGATGCCGCCGACGCGCGGGGCATCGGGCTGGATGATGTCGCAGCCGTTGGCCGCGATCAGGCCCTTGTGCTCGGCCACGGAGGCGAGCATTTCGCCGGTGGCGATGGGGGTGTCCAGGACCTGGGCGAGGTGGGCGTGGCCCTCGAAGTCGTAGGCGTCCAGCGGTTCTTCGATCCAGATGAGGTTGAACTCCTCAAGCTGGCGGCCCATGCGCAGTGCAGTGGCGCGGTCCCACTGCTGGTTGGCGTCGACCATCAGGGGGACGTCCCAGCCGATGTGTTCGCGGATGCCGGCCACGCGGCGCAGGTCCTCCTTGGTGTCCGGGAGGCCCACTTTGATCTTGATGCCGCCGATGCCCTCCTGGACGGACTGTGTGGCGCGGGCCTTGACCTCGTCGAGGGTGGCGTTCAGGAAGCCGCCGGAGGTGTTGTAGGTCTGGACGGAGTCGCGGTAGGAACCCAGGAGCTTGGCCAGGGGCAGGCCGGCGCGCTTGGCCTTGAGGTCGTACAGGGCGATGTCGATTGCGGCGAGGGCCTGGGTGGCGACGCCCGAGCGGCCCACTGACGCGCCGGCCCAGAGCAGCTTGGTGTACAGCTTGCCGATGTCGTTGGGGTCCTCGCCGATGATTCCCTCGGCGACTTCCTTGGCGTGGGCGTACTGGGCCGGGCCGCCGGCGCGCTTGGAGTAGCTGAAGCCGAGGCCGGTGTGGCCCTGCTCGGTGGTGATCTCGGCAAAGAGGAAAACGACCTCGGTCATGGGCTTCTGGCGTCCGGTGAACACCTTGGCGTCGCTGATGGGCACGGCCAGCGGAAGGCGTGCGGTGGAAAGTTTGACGTGCCGGATGAGATCGACGGTACTCATTGGATTCTCCTTGAAAGCTTCGTGCGGCTGCATCGCCACTTTAGTTATAGTACAAGTTACGCACTTCTAATACAAGTGCAATTTTGGGGTGCTGGCGGTTAATTGTGAAGGCTGGCACTTCTCTAAACAGACATCCCCGACCCCAGGTTTGGCGGGAGGTCGGGGATGTCTGAATTCGGGCGGCAAGTGCTCTAGGGCTGAAGAGCTTCGCTGTTTGCAGCGTCCTTGGTGGGTTTGAATTCGAGCCTCTTGACTCGGCCCATGATGAGGTAGCCCAGCAGGGCGACGGCTCCGTGGGCGCCGACAAACCACAGGGCGACGTCGAAGTTGCCGGTGGCGGAGATGACGATTCCGATGACGATCGGGGTCACGATGCCGGCGATGTTGCCGAATGCGTTCATGATGGACGCGGAGACGCTGTTGGCTTCCTTGGGGGCCATGTCGGTGGCGAAGGCCCAGCCAAGTGCAGCGACGCCCTTGCCGAAGAACGCGAGCGTCATCAGCAGCACAATGATGGGTGTGCTGTCCGTGAAGGGGCAGAGCATGATCAGCATGGCAAGGGCCATACCGGTGACGGAGGGTATTTTTCGGGCCTTCGTCAGTGACACTCCCTTGCGCAGGAGGAGGTCGGAGATGAATCCGCCGAGGATGCCGCCGGCGAAGCCTGCGAGGGCGGGGATGGCGGCGATGAAGCCGGCCTGCATGATGTTCAGGTGCCTGCTGCTGACCAGGTAAATGGGGAACCAGGTGATGAAGAAGTAGGTCAGGGCGTTGACCGCGTACTGTGCCACGTAGAGGCCCCAGAACATCCGGCTGGTGAACAGTTGGGTGAACTGTGCCCGGGTGATGGTGGTTTTCCGGGTGGACAGGCTGGCTGACTCGTCCAGGTCCACGAGGCCGCCGCCGGCTCGAATGGCCTCGATTTCTGCGCCGCTGACGCGCTTGTGCTTTGACGGGACATTCATCCAGCGGAACCAGACAACAGCCATGACCAGGCCCAGGGCGCCCAGTACGTAGAAGCCGATACGCCAGCCAAAGGTGAACGTCATCCAGCCGATGATGGGCGCGAACATGGCGGTGGCGAGGTACTGGGCGGAGTTGAAGACGGCCGTGGCCTGGCCGCGTTCCTTGGTGGGGAACCACATGGTGGTGATGCGGGCATTGGCAGGGAATGCCGGTGCTTCAACGAGGCCCAGGAACAGGCGCAGACCGAAGAGAATGCCCACGGAGACGAGCACGGGGGTGGAAATGAGTCCCACGAATCCGACCACGAGGGTGGCGGCCGACCAGAGCACCAGGCTCAGGCCATAGGTCTTTTTGGCCCCGAAGCGGTCCAGCAGGTATCCACCCGGAAGCTGTCCGACGACGTAGGCCCAGCTGAAAGCGGAGAAGACGAATCCGAGCTGAACGGATGTCATCCCGAGCTCTTTAGTCATGTCGGTGCCGGCGATGGACATGCTGCTGCGGTCAGCATAGTTGATCACAGTGATGAAGAAGATCAGGCCCAGCACGAGAAAACGCGTGTGGGACTTATTGCGGCCGTTTCGTGGCTGCATGGCCGTTTCCGTTTCCCCCGACGAAACAAGAGCAGGTTTGGACATCGTTGATCCTTGTCTTGGTATAAATTCTTTGCACCTTGGGAGGTGAGAGTCGCCATAGGCGTTCTGGTTGTCAGAGTGACCTCGCACACTTGGTGCTTTCATAAATATATGGCGTGCATCTCATGCGCGTCCAAGACGCTTTTCGCATGAAGTGATACCTTCCGGGAATGCACGGTGTGGGCGGGTGTAGTTGTGGGCCCGGACCGCTGCAGCGCTATGACTGAGCCCCCGCCAACCTTGTCCCGGATCAGGTCATGGAACGGCAGAAGGGCCTGGCTGTAGATGTTTTCTACAGCCAGGCCCTTCTTCCGGTAATTCGGTCACACCAAAGGATTCCGGGTCAGGAAGGCTTTGCGTGGCCCGATTGTCCTGCCGTTGGGATTTTGGTGACGGACGCACCGTCTCCGTAGCAGAGCATTTTTCTGCCGGCTCCGTCGTGTTGGATCATCCAGAAGACGCTGCGGTCCGGTGCGATCATGTCGATAGCCCCCGACCCCCAGCTGCCATCGGCGAAACGCACTTGCACTTCATCGTTTTTGCTTAGTTTGGACCAGTTGGGGATAGGCGCGGCTACCGTCACCGGCCGTTGCCGTTTGTTGCTTTTGTACATGTCTGCTCCCTGGCTAATCCTTGAAGCTGCCGCCGTCGGCCTTGACCGCCAGCACGGGCCGGTCGGCCTGCATCAGGATCTGCTGTGCGTGGCTGCCGAGGATGAACTTGCCCACCTGCGTGCGGTGGCGCAGGCCAATTACGATCAGTGAGGCATCAATCTCCCTGGCGACGTCCAGAAACTCCTCGGCGAGGTCATGCTGGTAGGGCGGCTGGATGACCCGGGCAGCCACGCCGGCGTCGGCGGCTTTCTTCGCCGCCTCTGCCAGGATGTCCTCGGGGGCCACGGACTTGTCCACCAGCGCCCCCTGCCGGGCGGAGTTCACGATGACCAGCTCCTCCTGACGCAGAAGCGCCTCGGCGATGCCCGCGGTGAGGGCTGCCTCGCCGGCGGGAGTTGGAACAAAGCCGACGATGATGCTCATACCTTTTCCTTAATGGTTGAACCGGCGGCCGAAGCCGCGGGTGCGGATTTGCGCTTGGCGATCATGCTGCGGATGCCCGGCAGCACGGCCACCAGGACGAAGACCACCAGCAGTGTTGCTGAGATGGGGCGGGTGAAGAAACCGGTGGGGTCGCCGCCGAACACCAGCAGCGAACGCCGGAGTGAGCTTTCCAGCAGTTCGCCCAGAACGAAGGCCAGGACCAGTGGTCCGGGTTCGAAGCCGAACTTCTTCATCAGGTAGCCCACGATGCCGAAGACCACCACGAGGGTGACGTCGAACATGCTGTTGTTGATGGTGTAGGCACCCAGCAGGGTAATCAGTGCGGTAATCGGGGCAAGGATTGCGGCGCGGACGCGGAGGATCCGGACGAAGATGCCGACCAGGGGCAGGCTCATGATCAGCAGCAGGATGTTGCCGATGTACATCGAGTTCACCACGCCCCAGAACAGGTCCGGGTTTTGCTCCACGAGTTGCGGGCCCGGTGTGACGCCCTGGATGAGCAGTGCGCCGAACATCAAAGCCATGGTGGCGTTGGCCGGGATGCCGAGGGTCAGCAGCGGAATGAAGGAGGACGTGGCCGCGGCGTTGTTGGCCGTTTCCGGTCCTGCGACACCCTCCGGGGCGCCCTTGCCGAAGCGTTCGGGCTGCTTGGCCCGTTTCTTTTCCATGGCGTAGGAGGCCATGGAGGCGATGGTGGCACCGCCACCGGGCAGGATGCCCAGGAAGAACCCGAGCACGGAGCCACGGGTGATCGCACCGGACGCGAATTTCAGGTCCGACTTCGAGGGCCAGACGTTGGAGACCTTCGACGGCGCCTTGGCGGCGCGGTGCCGTTCCTCCAGGTTGTACAGGATCTCGCCGACACCGAAGATGCCCATGGCGATCGGCACGAAGTCGATGCCGTCAGCGAGTTCCAGGCTGCCGAAGGTGAAGCGGCTTTCGCCGGTGAAGATGTCGCGGCCGACGGTGGCCAGCAGCAGCCCGACAGCCGCGGCGATCAGCGCCTTGGCCTTGGACCCCCCGCTGATGGTGGCCACCAGGAGGATACCCAGCATTGCCAGTGCTGAATACTCGGGCGGACCAAAGTCCAGCGCGAACCCGGCCACTATCGGCGCCAGGAAGGTGAGGCCAATGATGGCTGCGGTGCCGCCGATGAAGGATCCGATGGCGGCCAGCCCAAGTGCTGTGCCGGCCTTGCCCTGCCTGGCCATCTGGTAGCCGTCGAAGACGGTGACCACGGACGACGCTTCGCCGGGGAGTCGCAGAAGCACCGAGGTGATGGTGCCGCCGTACTGGGCCCCGTAGAAAATACCCGCGAGCATGATGATGGCGGTGACCGGCTCGATCCCGTAGGTCAGGGGAAGCAGGATGGCGATGGTCGCTGCCGGGCCCAATCCGGGCAGCACGCCGATCAGCATGCCGATGACGACGCCGACCAGGCAGTAGAGAAGGTTTGTTGGTTCCAGGACGACGGCGAATCCGTTGATCACAGGATTGAGGAAATCCACGGTGGTCTCCTAGAAGAGGTGGGGAATGGAGGTGCCGAGCGCCAGGATGAAGATGGCGTAGAACGCAACCACCACCAGGACGCTGACCAGGATCGTGGACCGCCAGGTCTCGCCGCCGAGGAATTTCATCCAGATGGCGCACAGGACCAGGGCGGGAATCTCGAAGCCGATCAGCGGCATGAGCGCGACCATGGCTGCGAGGGTGGCGAGGCCGATGAGCGCGGCCAGGGACATGCGGGTGAATTTTTCCGCGTCCCGGTTATGCCGGCCGAGGATCAGCTGGAAGAGTCCAAGCACCACCATCACGCAGCTGGCCATGAATGGCCACAACCCGGGTTCGGGAGCCTGCAGGGTGCCAAGCCCCATGGCGACCGAGAGAGCCAGGGCGCCGGTCCCGACGCCGATGACTACCAGGGAAGAGGCGGCGTTGGCGAGGGCGCCGGCGGCGGGTGGCTTTTCTTCATCCCACTGGGCGGCCAGCTGTTCGGGGGTCAGGGCCTCGGGCAGGTCATTGGCTGTGCCCCCGCCGGACGGGACGGCGGTACTGCCGTCCCGTCCTGGGGATACTGCTGGAGTAGTCTCCATGGTCCTTACTTGTTTCCGCTCAGGCTGATGCCGTACTTCTCCACCAGCTCCTTGTACTTCGCGGCGTAACCCTTCCACTCACTGACAACTTCCTCGCCGGTGATCTCCTTGGGGGTCAGCAGGTTCTTCTTATTGAATTCCTTGTAGGCGTCCGTCTTGAACGTCTCCTGGAAGGCAGCGAGCAGCTTGTCTTTCACCTCCTGGGGGGTTCCCTTCGGGGCAGCCACGGCGCGGTACTGGGCCACAGGGACGTCATACCCGGCTTCCTTCGCCGAGGGAACGTTGGGCAGGAAGCTGTTTCGCTTCTCGGAGAACACCAGCAGCGGCGTCACCTGACCTGCATCTATCTGGGCCTTTGCCTCACCGAGCTGGACGGTGGCCAGTTCCACCTGGTTGCCCAGAACGGCAGTCAGGGCGGGCTTGCCACTGTCAAAGGGAACGTCGGTGCCCTTCACTTTGGCCTGTTTGAAGAGCACAGTCTGGGCCAGCTGGCTGCCGGTGCCAACGCCCGTGGTGCCGTAGGTGACGTTGCGGCCGGCGTCGGTGACGTCCTTGAAGCTCTTGAAACCGGATTTGGAGCTGGCGATCAGAACATAGTCGTCCTGGGAGAGCCCGGCGATGATGTCCAGGTTATCGATGTTTACCGCTTCATCAGCAGAAACGGCCAGCGGGGTGATGGTGATCAGGGAAGCGTTGAGCAAGACGAGTTCCTGCCCATCGGCGGGCTTACCGGCCACTTCCTTGGTGGCCAGGGCACCGTTGGCGCCGGGCTTGTTGACCACCGGCATCGGCTGGCCAAGAGTCTTAGAGGATCCCTCTGCCAGGGCGCGCGCGATCAGGTCGGTGCTACCGCCGGGGGCCTGACCCACAGTGAGGGTGACTGGTCCGCTGGGGTATTTCGAGCTATCGGCTGAGCCGCCGCTGGCGACGTTGCCGCCGCAGGCGGTCACTGCCAGCAGGGTGAACGCCGACATGGTCCCAAGGACCGTGCGGCGGGTAGGGAAGGACTTCATTGTGGCTCCTCATTGAGATGCTGATAAGTCTTGGAGAGTGTGAAAGGAGTCACTTCGGGACTCGCTAGAAAGAGTGTAAAGACGGGTATGATGCCTGTCTAAGGCTAACTCTGCATTACGCGATACCCGAAAGGCATCATGTTTACCTTCGACCAACTGACCGGTTTTATCGCCGTTGCTGAGGAGCTGCACTTCGGCCGGGCAGCCGAGCGGCTCAACATGACGCAGCCGCCCTTGAGCCGTCAGATCCAGAAGCTGGAAAAGACAGTAGGTGCACAACTCTTGGAGCGGGACAACAGGAAAGTCGAACTGACGTATGCCGGGCGGACCTTTTTGGACGAGGCCCGCCGGCTCATCGCCCTGGCCGAGCGGGCACCTGTCACCGCCCGGCGGATTGCGTCCGGCCAATCAGGCCTGCTTCGCATCGGGTTCACCGCCGCCAGCGGCTTCAGCATCCTCGGTCCGCTCCTGGAGGAAATCTCCCAGCTGATTCCGGATGTTGACGTAGACCTGCAGGAACTGGTCACCGGCGACCAGATCGGCGGACTTCTGACCGGTGAGCTGGACCTGGGCCTGGCCCGCCCTCCCTTCGACAGTGAAACCTTCGGCTCCCACCTTCTGTACCGGGAATCAATGGCGGTGGCGGTACCGTCCGGCCACCCGCTGACCCTGCTGGGCCGGGACATCACGTCGGAGGATTTCAAGGACGAACCGCTGATCATGCACTCTGCCACCCAGGCACGCTACTTCTACGACCTCGTGGTCAGTACGCTCACCATTCATCATGCCAACGTAGTCCACACCGTCAGTCAGATCCTGACCATGGTCTCACTCGTCGCTGCCAAACGGGGGCTGGCGTTTGTTCCTCACTCGGCCGCGCTCCTGGGGGTTAAAGGCGTCGAATTTCTGCCGTTGGCCGGAGACGAGGCGGGCCAGGTTGAGCTGCACGCCATCTGGAAGCACGGCATTACCAACCCCGCGTTGGGGCGGGTCCTGAGGGGTCTCGAGTTCTCGATGGAGTAACACACCCACCCCTTCAAAACCATGCATCAAAAGTATCAGTGGATACAAAATTGAACTTAGACAGGCATGAGCGCCGCTCCTACTCTGGAAGGGAACCATCAGCCTGCCGCACGCGGCGCACACCACAAAGGACACCACCGTGGCAAAGTACACACCTCAGGAACTCGCGGACATCCTCAAGGACGGCCTGCTGTCCTTCCCGGTCACATCGTTCGACGCGCAGCTGCAGTTCGACGAGGAGAACTACCGCAAGCACCTGGCGTGGCAGGCCAGCTACCCCGTCGCCGGGCTCTTCGCCGCCGGCGGCACGGGTGAAGGCTTCTCCCTCACTCCTGCCGAGTCTGCCCGCGTGGTCCGTGCCGCCGTCGAAGAAGTCGGCAGCACCGTCCCCGTCCTCGCCTCTGCCGGTGGCTCCACCGCCCAGGCCATCGAAAACGCCAAGGCCGCCGAGGCCGCGGGCGCCGAGGGTATCCTGCTCCTGCCGCCGTATTTGACCGAAGCCGACCAGGGCGGTCTGATCGACCACGTCAGCGCCGTCTGCAGCGCCACCTCGCTCGGCGTCATCATCTACAACCGCGCCAACGCCATCTACAAGGACACCACGGTCGCCACCCTGGCCGACCGCCACGAGAACCTGATCGGCTTCAAGGACGGCGTGGGCGACCTCGAGCACGACGCCCGCGTCTACGCCAAGCTCGGCGACCGCCTGTTCTACCTGGGCGGCCTCCCCACGGCGGAGACCTTCGCGCTGCCGCTGCTGCAGCTGGGCATGAGCACGTACTCCAGCGCCATGTACAACTTCGTTCCCCAGTTCGCCCTCGACTTCTACCAGGACGTCCGCAACAACGACCGCGTCGCGGTGAACCAGAAGCTCAACGACTTTGTCATCCCCTACCTGGACATCCGCGACCGCGTGAAGGGCTACGCTGTCTCCATCGTCAAGGGCGGCCTTGACGCGATCGGCCGCTCCGCCGGCCCCGTCCGCCCGCCGCTGCAGAACATGGCGGAGAAGGACCTGGCCGACCTCAAGGCCCTCATCGCGAAGGTCTCCTAGCTCCCAGCCCACCGACCTATATAGCCCACCGACCTATATATATAGGAGGAACAATCGTGACCCTTACCGGACACTCCCTGATCGCCGGACAGACCGTCATTGGCGAAGGCAAGACCACTAACGGCTTTAACCCGTCTACTAACGAGGCCCTCGAGCCCGCCTACACCCTGCTCACCGAGGAGCAGCTCAAGGCCGCCACCGCGGCCGCTGCCGAGGCCTTCGCCTCCTTCAGCACGCTGGACCCGGAAACCCACGCCGCGTTCCTGGACGCCATCGCGGACAACATCGAAGCGATCGGTGACGAACTGATCGTCCGCGCCGGCCAGGAAACCGGCCTGCCCGCCGCCCGCCTGACCGGCGAACGCGCCCGCACCACCGGCCAGCTGCGGCTCTTCGCCGACGTCGTCCGGCAGGGCGACTTCCGCGGCGTGCGCATCGACCCGGCCATCCCGGACCGCACGCCCCTGCCCCGCCCGGACATCCGCCAGCGCCAGATCCCGCTCGGCCCCGTTGCCGTGTTCGGCGCCAGTAACTTCCCGCTGGCGTTCTCGACGGCGGGAGGCGACACGGCCTCTGCCCTCGCCGCCGGCTGCCCCGTGGTCTTCAAGGCCCACAACGCCCACCCCGGCACCAGCGAACTCGTCGGCCACGCCGTCACGAAGGCGGTCAAGGACCTCGGGCTGCACCCGGGCGTCTTCTCCCTCATCTACGGCCCCGGCTCCAGCATCGGCCAGGCCCTCGTCGCCGACCCGGCCATCAAGGCCGTCGGCTTCACCGGCTCCCAGTCCGCCGGCATCGCGCTGATGCGCACTGCCGCCGCCCGCCCGGAGCCCATCCCCGTCTACGCGGAGATGTCCTCCCTCAACCCGGTCTTCGTCTTCGAGGGTGCTCTCAAGGGTGACGGGGCATCAATCGATTCGCTCGCCGCCGCCTATGTCGCCGCCGTCACCGGCAGCTCGGGCCAGCTCTGCACCTCCCCTGGGCTGCTCTTCGCGCCCGCCGGTGCGGCAGGTGATAAGTTTGCCGCTGCAGTCGGCCGTGCTGTGGCAGCCTGTGCCGGGCAGACCATGCTCACCGCGGGAATCGCCGACTCCTGGAACGCCGGCACCCAGGCGCTGGCCGCCGCGCAGAATGTGACCGTGGTGGGAACCGGCACCCCCGGCCCCACCGAGAACGCCCCGGCACCGGCCATCTACGGCACCGAAGTCCGTGACTTCATCACCAACGAAGTCCTGCACGCCGAGATCTTCGGCGCGGCATCCCTGGTGATCCGCTACTCCTCCGCCGAGGAACTCATCGAGGCCGTCAACCGGATCGAGGGCCAGCTCACGGCGTCCCTGCAGCTCACTGAAGAGGACTACCCGACGGCGGCACCGTTGATCCCCGTGCTCGAGCAGAAGGTGGGGCGCATCATCGTGAACGGCTGGCCTACCGGTGTCGAAGTGGGCCACGCCATGGTCCACGGCGGCCCCTTCCCTGCCACCTCGGACGCCCGCACCACCTCCGTGGGAACCCTCGCGATCAACCGGTTCCTGCGCCCTGTCGCCTACCAGAACCTGCCCCTGGAACTCCTGCCGGCAGCCCTCCGGGACGCAAACCCCTGGCACCTCAACCGCCGCATCAACGGCAACGTTGTGCCTTCTGACGAGACGGCAGAAGTCAGCGCATGAGCAATCAGCCCCTCATCGCTGGCGTCGAGGTCGTGCCGGTCGCCGGTTATGACAGCATGCTGATGAACCTCAGCGGCGCCCACGGGCCGTTCTTCACCCGGAACGTGGTCATCGTGACCGACTCCGACGGCCGTACCGGCCTCGGCGAGGTTCCCGGCGGCGAAAAGATCCGCACCACCATCGAGGAAGCCGGCGCCCTGATCGCGGGGAAGCCGGTGGCGCGCTACCGCTCGCTGCTGCGGGAAATCGCAGCAGCGTTCGCCGACCGCGACGCCGGCGGCCGTGGCCTGCAGACCTTCGACCTGCGCACCACCGTCCACGCCGTCACCGCCGTCGAGTCCGCACTGCTGGACCTGCACGGCCAGTTCCTGGGCGTCCCGGTGGCCGAACTGCTGGGCGACGGCCAGCAGCGCACGTCCGTGCCGATGCTCGGGTACCTGTTCTTCGTCGGCGACCACAAGCGGACGGATCTGCCGTACCTGGTGGAGGAATCGCCGTCGGACCGCTGGGAAGAACTGCGCCGCCAGGAGGCAATGAGGCCCGAGGCAGTTGTTGCGCTGGCCGAAGCCGCGCAGGAGCGCTACGGCTTTAGCGACTTCAAGCTCAAGGGCGGCGTGCTGTCCGGCGACGACGAGGTGGACGTCGTCACGGCGCTGGCCAAGCGCTTCCCCGATGCCCGCGTCACCCTGGACCCGAACGGCGGCTGGCTGCTCGAGGAGGCCATCCGGCTGGGCAAGCGGATGCAGGGCGTCGTGGCCTACGCCGAGGACCCCTGCGGCGCCGAAGGCCGCTTCTCCGGACGCGAGGTCATGGCCGAGTTCCGCCGGGCCACCGGGCTGAAGACAGCCACCAACATGATCGCCACGGACTGGCGGGAGATGGCCCACGCCATCCGCAGCAACGCCGTGGACATCCCGCTGGCGGACCCGCACTTCTGGACCATGCACGGTTCGGTGCGGGTGGCGCAGCTGTGCGACGAGTTCGGCCTGACCTGGGGCTCGCACTCGAACAACCACTTCGACATCTCGCTGGCCATGTTCACCCACACCGGCGCGGCAGCCCCCGGCGAGATCACCGCGCTGGACACGCACTGGATCTGGCAGGACGGGCAGGGCCTCACCAGGAACCCGCTGCAGATCAAGGGCGGCGCCATCGAAGTTCCGGACGCTCCCGGCCTGGGCATCGAACTGGACCGCGAGGCCCTGGACAGGGCACACCAGCTGTACCTGAAGCACGGCCTGGACGCGCGCGACGACAGCATCGGCATGCAGTACTACATCGACGGCTGGTCCTTCGACCCGAAGCGTCCCTGCCTCATCCGATAGGCGAGGCGCGGCATGTCCCAACTTCCGCACGGCCGGCCCTCTCGCAACAGGAAGACGGCCGTGCGGAGACCCATGAAGGGCTGCTGATGGAAGTGTTGCTTGCGGGTGCTTGGAGCACAGGTAATTAGAAGGGCAGAGTGTGGGCGGCGTTGTCTCCGGAATCCTCATCGTTTCAGCAGTCATCGCCGTCGGTTACCTCGCTGCCAGGTTCCGCATCCTGGGTTCCGAAGTCCAGGGTGCGCTGACCCGCACCGCCTTCTACATCACCAACCCCGCCCTGCTCTACACCGTGGTGGCCGGCTCGGACATCCGGGCCGCCCTCGGAACCGACGCCCCGCTGGCGCTGCTTTCAGCAGCGGCAGTGGGGCTTCTCTACTGGCTGCTGAGCTTCCTGTTCTTCCGCCGCCCGGCCGCGGAGACCGCCGTCGGCGCCATGGCCAGCAGCTACGCCAACGCCAACAACATCGGCATCCCGGTCTCGCTGTACGCCGTCGGCACCGCCCAGCATGTGGCCCCGGTACTGCTGGTGCAGCTCCTGGTGCTGGCCCCGTTCTACCTCACGCTTCTGGGGGTGTCCTCCGGCGCACGGATCTCGTGGAAAAAGGTGCTGCTCCAGCCGCTGTCCAACCCCATGATCATCGCCTCAGCCCTCGGCGTCTTCGTTGCGCTGACCGGGTGGCAGGAGCCGGAACTGCTGCAGAAGCCGATCGACATGCTGGCCGGCGGGGCCGTCCCGATGGTGCTCCTCGCCTTTGGCCTGTCGCTGGCCGGCCGTGCGCCGCTGCAGAAGGACGACGGCCGCACCGAAACCCTCGTGGCCACCTTCCTGAAAATTGCGGGCATGCCCGTGATCGTCTGGCTGCTGGGACGTTTTGTCTTCGGCCTCGAGGGGCAGCACCTGCTGGCCAGCGTGATCATGGCCGCCCTCCCCACCGCGCAGAACGTCTTCCTGTTCGCCTCCCCGTACGGCCGCGGCACGACCGTCGCCCGCGACGTGATCCTCTGCACCACCATCCTGTGCGCGGGCGCACTGCTCGCGGTGGCGTGGCTGGTCCAGTAGTTCCCACCGGGGTCACCATCGTTGGCACGCCGCGCCGGGGCTTCTAGTTTCGATACGGGGCCCGGGTGGCCAACGGTGGCCCGGGCCCCGTCAATGACATGGACGGCAGGGTAGGGGTCAGTGTCCGGGGCCGCCGGTTTCGGTTGCGGTCACCGTGAAGGAGCCGTCGAGTTTCACCGTGGCGCTGGTGCCGTCGGCCTTGACGATGTGGGCTTCGTAGGTGGCTCCCTCAGCGTCGTTTTCCACGCGTTCGATGGTGGCTCCCGGGTTGGCGGCCAGGGCGGCTGCCTTGACTTTCGCCGCCGTATCCCCGGTCAGGAGGGCCTCGGTTACGCCGTTGGCCCCCACATGCCCGCCCTTGGTCTCATCGCGTGTGTGAGAGGCATCAGTTCCTGACGCCGAAGTGGACGCTGTCGTGGTCGTGTTCGTGGCCGCGTTAGCAGGCAGGGCCGTAATGGCCAGAGCCCCGCCACCTAACAGGGCTCCGATCAGGGTAGCGCCTGCAACGATCTTCTTGACATGGTTCATGTCTGTGCTCCTAAGGTTCCGCTCCGACTGTTCGAAGGCTATGACCCAATACTTGAACCCCGCCCTGTGCTGCCTCTTTCCGGTCATTGTGAACCGACTGTGAGGGCCTCAGCGGGAACCTGCAAGGGCCCGGCAGCGTCCAAACGGCACTATCAGTAGCTGCATGGCGGGATTGGGCGACAGTACCTAGCGGGCTGATGCAATCACGCAATCATTCGGACGCGGAACTGCCGTCTTGCTGCAGCACACCCCAACCTGACGTCAGTGAGCGTTGTGGCTGTTTCCGGCACCCGTGAGGAAACAGCCACTCCGCCCCGCGCCCTTCTCCGAGCGGCTTAAAGTCCTTGGAATCGACGCGCAAGGGGTCCCAAACGCGAGACCCGCAACCTCTCCCAGCACGTCGACGCCCGAAAGCTCTTTGATCTACTCGACTACAGCCGAGCGGTCATCGCCCGCCGCGCAGCCCGGTCGGCCATACGAATGTCTTGCTACATCGCCCTCAAGCAGAAGTAGCGTCGATAATGCGGCGCAAGGCGCGACATCGGACGACAACGCACTTCTCCATCAGTTCCTCCCCGGTGGTTTCAAAACCATCATGTTTCGGTGCGCGGTGGCAGTCCGGCCTTGATTCGCCGTATGCTCGCCAGCCAGTCCTCCCAGGCCGCTGGGTCCGTGGGCTGGCCGTCACTTTCCAATTCCGTATCACCGAGCAGGGTAATGAGATCATCTCCAGCTCTCTGCGCATATTCCCATATGAAATTCGACATGACCAGGAATCCCTCACGTGCCGTGAGGTCAGTTGTATCTTGGGTCGGATCACTTGGCGATGCCATTAAGTCCTCCATTTGTAATTTCCTGACCGTTACGAACCTCGGCCCACACCTGCGTCCCGTCCGGAAGCGTCTTAAAGTACTTCTCCAAGGTGGAACCATCCTTCAGGGTAAGAGTACTTCTTAAGTTTTGGGGGTCCAGCGCACTCTGTATCAGCGCCCGATTTTCTGCCGTGTCTTCGGCAAGGTGGCCAACTGCATTCCGGAAGATATGAGAGGTATCTGATCGGAATCCTATGCTGGTCGAGCCCAGGAGTCCCTTCGCTGCCTTTCCTCCCACGCCGAATTTCCCTGCGCCCGCACCGATCGCAGCGCCGATGATGGCCTCAGGACATGATCCATGTCCTGAAAGACAGGCATTGGTTTCGTCGCTCGTGACTACGGCGACTCCTGAGGCTGCTCCGGAAAGTCCAGCAGCGAACGGGGTGACCTCGGCACAGATGACTGCGACCAGGCATAGCAGCGCTACGCCCCCGGAGGCTGTGGCCACCCCGTTGGCGATTTGGTTGACGACTTCGCGCCAGTCCTGCTCGCTGAGGCCAGTCGGGTCTATGCCAGCCATTGGGTTGCCCGCTGTGTATGTGTAGCCGAGGCCTGGGATGCCGGCGGGATCGGGCGAGAGGAACCTTCCATCCGCGGCGTTGTAGTCGCGGGCCCCCACTTGGTAGAGCGGGTTGTTGTTGTAGGCACCGATGAACTGGAGAGGATTCTGGGGCGCACTCTTCCCGGTAGTGGTGGACCGGGTATCGCCGTAGGGGTTGTAGGCGTAACCGAGGCTCAGTGTCCCGGTCGAGGAGACCACTCCCCTGACTGACCCGTACGCATCGGTGAGGTAGCTGGAGGTGATATTCCCTGCCGTCATGCTGAGAAGACCGAGGCCATGGTCGTACTTCCGCAGCGTCTTACCGCCGCCTTGCTCAAGGACCAGGACGCCGCTGAGCGGGTCGTAGGAGTTCGTTGTCGTGGTCCTGCCGATGGTCGTGCTGACGCGGTGGTTGTCCCCGTCATAGCTGTAGTCGGTTGTGGTGGACCCTGCGGTGATTTTGGTCAGTTGGCTGGCGGCGTTCCAGGTGTAGTTCGCGGCGCCGTCGGAGGTGCGGCCCAGGACGCCGTTACTGCGCCAGAACTTCCCCGCTGCGTACTTCATTTACGAAGAGGTGGTACCTAAATCCGGGATAGTGGTCGACCAGTGCTACCAACGTACCCGCGGCCCAGACGGCAGCGTTCATCTCTGGTATGGCGCACGGAAAGGCACCGGCCGAGGTGAGGCCTCCAGCGGTCTCAAGTTCGACACATTGGTACCGCAGGAATTCATACTTTGAGGCGGGGTGCCGGGCCACCGCACCCGCCAAACCCAGCGGCGCACTGAAACCGCACCGCTTGATACCAGGGACACTCACCGCAACTGCCCCTGACGGCCACATTGGCAACAACCCGCAGCTCCATCCCACGGGGACCGCGTTTCCTCAGAGATCCGGAAGGGCCCGCGTCATCAGGCGGCATCCCGCTGGAGCCCCGGGGCAAGTGCGTGACAAAACCAAACAAACCAAGTATTTCCTTTGATTTCACCCGATCCCCGACGGCCGTCTCGGGCACCACTGCACAGCGGACCCAACAGCCTCACTAAGGAAACCGCGTACGCGGGCGCCAGGTCCGGGAAGCGCTCGAGCGCTCCGACGTCATGGTGCTCTCGACCATCAGCCAGGATGGCAGCCCTTGGACCAGCCCCTTGGGCTACCGCGCCGACGAACAGCTGAACCTGTACTTCGCGTCCAAGATGGACTCCCGGCACGTCCAGAACCTACTTGTCGACGACCGGGTGTCGGTTGCGATCTACGCCTGTCCGCCGCCAGCCGATGGTGCCCTCGGCCTCCAGATCCAGGGCCACGCGGCGCTCATCACCGGCGGCGGCGCAGGCTGGCAACAGTTCCAGATCACCCCTGACGAAGTGTGGTGCTACGACTCCCGCATCGACCAAGCACGGCATCTCGTGCCCGCAGGGGACTACTGGTCGTAGCAGGGTGTGTCCGGGTACAGCACACCCCAGCCTGACGTCAGGCACCCCTAGCGATGGTTGTCAGAATAGGATCTGAGCGGGCGTTTTTAGACACGCTACCGTGAAGGCCTTAGATGTCATTCTGACACTCTCACAGCGGGACATCCTTTCGTACCCCAGTTCCCCTGGATGGAGGCCGAGCTGCCTGTGGAAGGATCGAATGCCCAGTTTCCTGTGGTCCGGGGCACTCATCGTGCACCTCTCCGGTTGCGGAAGGGAGCGCTGTGGCACACGTGTGCAGACGCCGTCAGTGACCGGAGAGTAATAGACGTGGCCCTAGCGTGAAAGTTGCAGGCGGCAGCACAGGGCTTCCCTCAACTTTGGACGGACCAAAACGCCGGGAGCCGAACTAATAATGCATCTGGTGGAGACTTTCCGGTACCGACTGTCCCGGGCGTTTTGCCTGTATCCCTGGATGCTCAGAACATGTTCCCGACTCAGGTGTACAGGGTTATCGGCTGGACGTCGCCGAGCAGGTAATCAGCTCCGACCTCGATTTTTTTCGTAGTCCACCGGGTCATGCAGCGAATGAGTCCGGATGTTCCGCCAGAACAGGTCCATGCCGATGTCGTTACTGGCGGAGCTGGAGCCGGTGACCTCGAAAATCCGGTTGGCCCCGTCGACGCCGACCTCAGTGGAGACGACCTTCAGCTGGGCGACTCGGACGACGTAGGCGGAGGCGCTCAGGGCACCCACGCGCTTGCCCGAGATGCGGGCAGCGCTGGGTTGCTCGCCCGTCACGGTGAGCTCGCGGCCCCAGCGGGAGCCGTCCAAGCCCAGATAGACGACGCCGGCGACGAGCACCGCGGCGACAACCGGAAGCGGGATGCCCAGCAGGTAGCCGTTACCCCATACCGCGAAGCTCTCAGGAACCCGGGAGCGCACCAGGTAGATGGGGCCCCGCTGCCGGTGAGCAACTGTTGGGCGCTGGTGCCGCCCACCACGGCAAGTACCACCGGGATCAGCAGTCCCTTGGCCGCCCCCACCCACTGGCTCGCCACACCGAGCAGGGTGAAGCCGTTGATGAGCGCGGCGATGACGACGGCGGCCACGAGCGTTCCGGGGATCGAGACCACGAGATGGCAGGAGAACACTACTGACATTAAGGCCACGAGGATGATGTCCAGCAGGATTTGGTTTCCGACTCCGGGCACCGCTGCGGAGAGCCCGGCGGACAGCAGCAGCCCGGCCAGGCCCGCCAACCCGCGGATATCAGCTAGAGACGTACCTGCGCGGGCTGATGCCCGCCACCTTCGCCGCGGTCGGATCCTGGCCGACGGCGTAGCTGCGCACGCCCCAGCTGGCGCGTCCCAACCCGAGGCCGACGACGGCGAACACCGGCCGGACTTGGACAAGGCCCGGACCAGCCGCGGAGCTAATCGATTCTGATGGGCAAAAACCCGTGCCCATCCTATGGCCGCCTCAGAGTCACCTTGATCCTGGAGTCTGCACCTACCGGGAACTTAGAAACGATTCCGCCCCCGTGAAGGGCTTGCAGGATTTTCCGGTGCTCCGGAGTATCGGCGAGCCGGGTCACAGAGTGGCCCCTATCGGCAATGCGGGAGTAAGGATTACCGAGCTTACGGAGTAGTTCTTGCAGTTGATCAACCGTGAGCCGGTCGATTGCATCTGCCATCAGTCTTACCACGGTGGATGTGCCTACGCCCCCGCTGAGCACCAGTTCGATTCCTGATGCGTTCAATGTAAGACGCCCCTTGAGGGCCTCCTGAGCGACAGCCTCGTAGGCGTCCCTTGGCACTTTGGGAAAGGTTCGCAGCCTATTGACAACTAACCGCCGAAGGTCGCCGATGTTCTCGCTGAGCAAGAGCGGAGCTATGTGCTCGGGGGCCAAAGTCTCTGGTGACAGTAATTCGGAGTAGTGACTCGACTTACCGACCGCGTATTTCAGGGTAGGCCAATCCGTCATCAGCCTTTGCTGGAATGCCTCCGAATCGTCAGCGATGAGTCCCGCTTCGATCAGGTTTCCAATGAAGTTGCCGGGGTCGGGTTCGATGGACGTAGTCGGCAGCTCACCAGTTTCCAATGATCTTGCCAGTTCGATGCGGTGGTCAGGATTTGGTAGAGCTTTTGACGCGTTCAGTATGGAGAGTGCCAGCTGTGTTTTTTCCTGAAGTTCGGCGCCGTCGGTCTCCAGAATCTCTGATACAGCTTCCAGGGACTTGGCGAGATGGGCGTCGACGTCCCCTTGCCACTCAATATAGGCCGCGACGTTCCGATATTTCATCGTGGTCCGTCGGCCTCCGACAAGTGCGGGCCAAGCGCCGTTCGGCACATCTTCAAGGTCAAGGACTCGACAATCCGGGTGTGCGTTGGAGACGACGAAGGCGTAGTCGGCTTCCCGCCACTCGGAGGGTTCGTTCAGGATGGTTACGAAGCTGTCCGGGTCCTCCACGACGTAGGTGGTCGTAGGCGAGTCGGCATGGGCAGACTTGTAGTCGTCGATGTTTGCCAAGGCATGGAGGTAAATGGTCTTGCCAAGTTTCCTGAGCCGGTCCAAGGCGATGTTGTCCGTCTTGCTAATGCGTTCCAGGTTTTCCGCTGACACCTTGTAAGCGGTTGTCTCGGCCAGTTCGGCGCAGGCGGCGTCAGAAAGGGCACTTACTCTGCCCAGTTGAGCACCGACTGCAACGATGAAGGCCACCACCTCTTTGGGGGTTGTAGTGCTTACGCCGTTGACGAGGGCCGGGAACTGTATGTAAGCGGATTCCACGAACGTCTGTAGTTGCTTGGAGTTGTCGTACTGGGTGTTGGCCCGACGTGCTCCGGCAGCGGCGTCAATCGTTGTCGCCTTTTCAGCTGCATCGAGGGCGGGGTGTGCAGCAAGGCGGGTGAAGATCGTGAGCAGGAAGGGGGCCAATTGCGCAGCGAACGGTGCTTTGTACGTCCCTGCGCTCAGATAGTGATCGATGAACTTGCTTTCAGTCTCGCCTCCAGAGGCCAAGTTTCTAGCCAAGGTGACTGCGTCCTTTGGGCGATGGACAAGTAGATGGTCTAGTACCGAGATGTTGAACATGCTCCGCTCATTGAGGACCGATGGGCCTTGGTCCCGGATGATCGCTTCGACGTCTTCACTTTCCAGAGGGTAGTCGGCGTCTGCCACTCCGCGGTCTATGCATCGCAGAATGTAGGTCATGGCATCGGGCCGGATCAGTTGCCCGTAGAACGAGGAAACGTGGAGGGTGAAGTACGGGGTGATGTAACCTGCGATCACAAGGTCAACTGCGAGTCGCGAGGGCATCAGCACTTCGACTATGCCACGGAAGCTAAGCGGGGCGTCCCCTTCGAATGCCGGGTGTCTGAACTCGGGCCGTTCGATGAGCTGCTTCCATGTGTGACGGCGGAGGAATCCAGCATTCAGTTGTCCCTGCTCAATTGTTCTCTGATCACTAGCGACAGCTGAGGCGGAGAACGGTTCCACGTCGATGTCCTGACCGATCAGCGTCTTCACCGTGTCGGAGGACAGGATCATTGAGGTGGCGTGATTGTAGTAATCCCTCACAGTGAGCGAGAGTGTGGATTCGCCTGCCGCGAGCTTCTTCCAGAATGCAGGCTTCGAAGCACCAGCCTTGTCCACAACTTGGTTGTCGACAGTAATTGTCCCGTTTACCAGGCTGGAACCCCTGGCTTTGGCCAGACTGTCGATGACGTCCAGTAGTCGTGTTGCTAAGAACGCCGCCCGTTCCTCTGCTCCTTGTTGGATTTGGACACGAACGCGCAGCTTCTCATTGTTGTTTCGAATGCTCTGCAGGTTATGGGTCACGAGCGCACGCCACGAGTCATACAGCTTGTCGAGGGAAGATGTGCCGAGCCGTATGGCTTCGAAGTCAGCCATGTGGGCGTTCTTGAAGAGGATCATGGCGAACAATCGATCCTCGTCAAGCTCTGGCACGGGGTTCTCAACTTTGAGGAGCCGGTGTTCGAAGACTTCGTATTCATTGACGATGTTGTGAATGAGCCGCATGTCTGCGACGTGGCGGGCGGCAAGATCGATCACGTCTTTTGAGATGCTGTGACCCCGAGTTGTCAGGAGGTCATGCATGAGATCTCGGGCGTTCTTGTGGGTGATGAAGGGGACGACGGGGACGACGAGTTCGAAGAACTTTGTACGGTTAGCTCTCTTCAATTCGGCGCGCGCTTCGTCCGTGACGTCACGGGTTTCGCGGCCAAGCCTTTCGAAGACGCTGTCCTTGACGGCGTAGATAAAGCGTATGTTCCTTCCGCCCAACTGCTTCGCCGAGTTCAGCAGGCTGTTGAGGGCGCGGAGGGCCTCGAAAATTCTGGGGTCGTTGAACCGGTCAAGGTCCTCGACAATCAGGATGTCGCACGCTTTGTTAGTTTCGAAGAAGTAGATGATCTCGTCGAGATATTCGTCAAAGTAGCTCGAGGAGCGTGGCGGCAACGTGATCGTCGCTGGGCCAGCGCTTACCTTCTCAACGCCTAGCCTGCCGTGAATGAACAACCTCACGACGAGCACGGCAATTGCAACAAGCAGCGGAATGGCCAGATAAATTCCTAGGGTCCGCAGCCAGCCTGGGAGCGGTTCCACGGCCCGACCAACATCAGGTAGGGCTGAAATATCGAGGCCAACGGCAATCAAGGCAACTAGACCGAGGATACCTGCTAGAAGGGCCCATGCCATCTCACGCCACCAGCGGAACCGCGTTATGCGCCGAAAGCGGGACTCCGGGGCAGCTGCTGGTCGCTGTTGATACAGAAGCTGCTTGACGATTTCTTTCTGAATACGGTTTGTGGTGGTATTTGCAGCCGGATTGGTCTCGGTGCCGGTCTGTGGCGGGTTATCCGGCTCTACACCAAGTGTCAACAAAGACACTTCCAGAACTCGGTCGCCGAGTTGGCGGCTGAACTCTCCTAGGATGCTGCTCTTCCCGGTGCCATATGTTCCAGAGAGGGCGATGTTTCGCACGTTGGGTTGCTTTTCAATGGCATGACGAAGAACCGAGACGTATGCACCGTGCTGCAGCTCGTTGTATTCCGGAGCTAGAGGGTGCAACTTAGGAACTTCAGCGTTCATAACGCCCTGTGCCTCCATTTTCCTCGCGCCGACGCGTAACCGACACCGCTGCGAAAGACCTGCCAGACTGCGAAGAAACATGGACTTACTCTGCTTTCCTGCGCCTGGTCCGACGCCTCAGAACGGGGATACGGAGTCGCGTAGCAGCTCTCAGCATGAGTCCCAGGGGATTGCTTCTGACTCGCCCGCTCACTTTGGTTGGCGGTTGATGAAGGCGGCCATTCCGGGAACGGTAAAGGCAATGACGCCATGTTCTGGCGCATAGACGAGCCCCTTGGCGATCAGGTTTGCCCGAATCGGTCCGAAGCTGGCAGGTCCTCGTCCTAGCCGCGACGCTACTTCTCCCGAAGAGCTCCCGTTGTCGCCGTCTTCTGCCATGGCTCGGAGGTAGTTTTGCTCGGCTCTGGTTGCGCGGTCCCAGCGGGCCCGGAAGAAGCCAGTGTCCAATGCCGCCCGGCCGGTTGCAGCACCCACCCGGGCATCGTCATACGTAATGGACTCTCCAGTGGCGGCGTTCCAGGTGTCCTGCCCGAACTGCTGCAGGAAGTAGGGATAGCCTGCACTCTCATCGACGATAAGGGCGATCGCAGATTTATCCCATTCGACACCATCTTCAGCTGCGGGTTTAGTGAGGGCTTCGGAAGCAACTGTTCCCCGGAGTTGCTCGATCTTTTCGTAGTTGAATCGTTCTGCGTAGGATTTCGCTTCTGCGAGGACTCGGGGCAGGCTGGGCAATCCAGCGAATGCAAACAGTACCCGCCATTCATCTTGGGCAGCTGCGTGGGCTATTGCGCAGAGTGCCACGATTTCATCGTGAGCAAGATCTTGGGCTTCATCGACAAGTATGGCTAGACCGACGTTCTCTTCTTCAGCGGCCAGAGCAAGGTCCTGGATGAGCTTTTTGAGGTCGGTTTCAAGAACACCTGTGTCCGCTCCCCCGCCCGAGGAGCCATCCAAGTCCAGTCCGAAATTCCACGTTCCGCTTTGGTCGTAGGACGCTTTGAAACTGACGGCAGTTTTTAGGGCCTTGATGAGCCTTCTGCCAGCTGAGGGACGTGCGAGATCGGCTAGGGGGCCGTGCAGGGCTTCTCCCAGCGCTTCACGCAGTGATTTCCCGGCGCCGGCTTCGACCTGCGCGACTAGCCAGTCCCTCTGAGCGGCCGAGCGGCGGAAGTCGGAAAGGAGTACTGTCTTCCCGACGCCCCTCAGGCCGTAGAGAACGAACGGCTGCGCCGACCTGTCGGCCTCCACACGCTCGAGGGCCACTTGCCAGTCTCGCCGCGGTTGGTCGCGTCCTACCAGGGCGGCCGGTTTTCTTCCCGCACCGGGCGAGTAGGGGTTTGCTACGGGATCCACACGTCACGCCTTTACAGAGTTATACAGACTTCTAGCACTCTATAGTAAAAAGCTATACGTCGATACACTTTGGTAGAAGTGAGAGCGCTACGAAGGCGAAGTTGTTCCCTCAAGGCGCCTTGCCACACCCACGACAAACAGGTCCCTGCAGCCGGTCGACGGCTCAGCTGAAGCATTCCTGCACCAGCAGCCGCTGCGTACTTCGAATCAAATGTTCCAGCCGGTTAAGGGAAAACGCTTCATTTGGCCGTTCCCTACAGCTGATGTCGCATGTATCCTAAGCCGGTGACTGCTCTGCGTGACGAAGAGGAATAACGTCCGAGCTCTGCGAGGACACTACGTGGGAACCTGGACGGCAAGGCATCCATTCGCCTTGAGCCAGCGGTATAAGGGACCTGCGATATTTGGGCGTGCCTGAAGCATCAGCCGCTGAGCAGCGGCGAAGTCATGGGAGAGCATGTGGTGCTCTTCTAGGTGGTTGACCACTGAAAGAACCGTCTCCAAGACCTGCATCCAACGACCCTCGGTGTTTTCCTTCTTCATGTTGTGCACTGGCAGGGTTATCAGGGCGTCTCCAAGCCCCATTGTTCTGACCTTTTCTGTGAGGAATTTTTGGTCGTCGAGCATTCCGGAGACCGTTATGTGAGGCTCACGTGGGGCGAAGTCAAACCATTCCTGTAAGAGGCTTTCGTCTTCTTGCAGCCACACATGGAATGTGTGTCCGTTGAACTCGTCCGCAGAGTTGGCGAAGGGCGTCGGTCCTTTGTTACTAATCGGACCGTAATGGCTGGACACGCGACGCCTCAGTGGACGGTCTAGAAGCCATCTATGCATTGGCTCGCGGTGCTCACCCAATATTTGGTCACCAAAGATCCCGTAGTACTCCATTGCGAGATCTCGAGTGGTTGTTAATCCATAACCGAGAACCGTCGCGGTCAAGCTTGCGACATCATTTACCCAAGAATCAACGGTCTGAGAATAGAAGTTGATGGTGCTGAAGCCGGGATGTTCTGCCCTGATCGTAGGAGCCATAGGCTTCCCGATATGGCTTATCGACCAGCTGGTGACACCAGGTTCATGATACGACCATCGGGGTTTTCGGCCTGCCGGAATGGCGTAGGCCACCCGCAGAGCATCACGCATAACGGGGTCTTCCCACACAACCTGAGGGGTGATCTCCGGATCAATCTCGTAGACGTTGGGTCGGATGTCGATTCGGTCCGAAACGTGCAGGCGGCATTCCTCCGGGCCTTCTACGGCTGGCCAGACCGCAACTGCCCAGTTTCGACTCTGGACGGCGGCACTGACGATGCCGGCCGCACCGGCGAAGTTGGCGGCTTCAGAGGCTCGTTCTAGGGCCCCGTGGTACTTGAGTTCAAGCTTCTGGACGCGATAGGCCAAGTCAACGACGTCTTCTCTGCTTGGAGTTTCGGGGATGATGCCCATTTTTTCCGCGAGATAGTTGGGATTAAACGAGCCGTCGCCTTTGCCGCCCATCTCGAGGGCCCTGACAAAGTACGGAAGCTCTGCAAGTAGGCACCCAGTGCCGTTCCTCCAGTTCTTTACCTTCCCTAGGTGTACGTCGTGAAGGCCGAGTTCTTGCAGTCTCTCAACCAGATCAGCTGGTCCGACCTGGCGGTGGTCCATCCAGTTGTTAAGTTCACGGGTGAAGATGGCCCACGACTTATCGCGTCTCTGTTTTGCCGGCTTCTGGGTCCGCGTTCTCATGCTAGGAAATTACCCCAATTGTGGCTAAAGCTGTGTCTCGCTGACATGAGCCGCATTCCGATCTACTAAGAAGCGCTAGATGCTGGAGCATTCGGTTAGCCCGATGCTCGTCTCTACAGGCAGCCCCCGCCGTAGAGCACCCTCTAGAGGGGTACCCAGTTTTCTTTACAAAGGAGAACGCAGTGAGCACCTCAGTAGCTAATTACAAGCCGACCTTTTTGCTGGAAATCAGCGCCCGCAAGCACGCAAAGTCACCCATCAGGACTGTTGCCAGCTTGATGCTAGCAACGGTTGCCGCAGTTCTAGTCGCTCTCATTGTCGGAACTGCAAAACTACCGCCGCTGTCCACGGATAGTGAAACTCTGCTGGCGCTTCAGAAGGTGGCAGCGCAGGAACTCGCCCAGTCATCATCTGTTCGAGTGTCTTCGCTTCCGCAGGACGGGAGCGAAGGACTGCACCTGGCTCCAGGCTTCGTCATGAAGCCCTCGAATGTTTCTAAGGAATCAAGAGGAAGCGAAATTGCGCCGGGGGTCGTCAGCTACGGCCAGGTTGCATCCCAAACAAATTTGGTGGCTCAGGAGCTGCCCGACGGGGCTACCAGATTCATGACAGTGTTGAGCGGGAGCAACGCGCCTGAAAATTACACCTACCAGGTAGACATGCCGGAAGGCACGACGATGAAGATGGCTCCTTCTGGGGGAGTCGATTTCATCAACCACGCGGGACAAAAGGTGGGCTCGATCGGTGCTCCTTGGGCCCGAGACGCCAAGGGTGTGGCCGTCGAAACTTACTACACCATCAAGGGATCCCAGTTGGTTCAGACCACAAAGCATGCAGGCGCCGCCTATCCGGTTGTGGCTGATCCGATCGTGATCTTCGTGATGGGGTACATGATGCTGTGCATGGTGGGAGGCGGCTTGGCATGGATCCTTTCCAAGGGATATCCCAAGTGGGTCCGGATTGGGGCCACGCTCTTCGCCTGCATTAGGGCATAAGGAGCCGAGTCCCCAACCTACAGCGCGGTCTGCGTCGAGCATTGACGCGGACCGCGCTTTGGCATGTTCCGAGTTGCGGTCGCACGGACTCATGCATCCATGAGTCCTGAACGGGAGGGACACGCTTGGCCCGGTGGGTTGTTTCGCTGTCCACAGCCGGGCACAATCCTGATGGGTTATCCACCGCTACTGCTGCTGAGGGAGCTTTCCCGATGGCGCCCGATTCCAGCCGTGGATAACCCAGATTGACCCCAACCATGGACAGCCCGCGTGATCACCTTGAGCGTGGCCGACAACGCCCGGTTTTAGAACAACCCTGCGGGCGGTTCCTCGCAGGGTAGTGGGGCGAGTTTGGAGCGGTGGCCGTCGTCCGGGGTGCAGCCCCTGAACGGCCCGTCGGTGGAGAGCAGGACGGACATGTGGTGGTCTGCGTGGTCGCGCCACCACACGCTCATCCCGGTGGTGCCGTCCAGGCGCAGGAACTCCCAGGCCCGCCAGAGCGCTTCGAGGCGGCTGATCGCTTCGGCGTGTTTCCACCATTGCGGGCACCAGGTCACACCGCCCTGGACGTTGAGCTGCCGGCGGTACGTGGTGGCCAGCTTGCCGCTGACGAATTCGGCGACGTTCGGGTAGAACAGCTCAGGGGCGTCCGGGTCCTCCCCGGCTGGCTCGGCGGGGGCTGCGCTGTTTTCCAGTTCGTCGTCCCACTCCCCCAGGCCCTCACTCATGAGAGGCCCCCGCAGCGATCCACCGGTTGCCGGCTACGGCTGCGGGCTTGTTCGCTGGGTCGTGTGCGGCGATGGAGGCCCGCACTGCTTCAGCGTGCGGACCGTTCACCCAAGGCACCGTTTCCAGCAGTGCCGCGGGGGCCCCGGAGGCGAACATGATGGCTCGGCCACGAGGGAACGCGGCGAGGTCCGACACCTCGAGCGTGCGTTCTTTGCGGTCGTCGTCGTGGCTGTAGGAGGTGCCTTGTTTGGAGCGGCTTCTGGTCATGTTGGAGTAGCGGTATTCGCCTACGAGCTGGGCGAGTTCGTTCAGGAATTCGGCTTCGGCGACGCCGCCGCCGTAGACCTTGATGTTGGAGGCGGACCATAGTTTGCGCATGCCGTCGCGGCCCCATACTTCAACGCCTTGGGACCAGGACTGGAGGATGGTCATGAGGACGATGCCGCGGGAGCCGTAGTGGCTGTAGAGGTTGGGCAGTTCGCGCCATCGGCAGACGTTGGCTGCTTCGTCCAGGACGCCGATCATTGGTGTGGCCAGCCGGCCCCCGGGTGAATGGACGGCGAGTTCTTCGGCGGCCTCGACTGTGGCCACGGTCAGCGCCGTCACAAGCGGGCCCGCGGTGCCTTTGCCTTCCTTGGACAGGCTGTACAGCGTGCCCTTGGACCGGACGAATTCTGCCGGGTCGAACTGCGGCCGCTGGTCGTTGTCGCCCTGCGGCGTCACCCAGCGGGCGACCTGGCGGTTGGTGAGGCAGGAGGCCATTTGCAGTGCCGTGCCGTACACGCCGCCGCGTTGCTTCTCGGGGGCGTTGATGACGCCGCCGACGGCGTTCGCGGTCTGCAGGTAGCCGTGGGCCTTGAGGATGTCTACCGCTTCATCGTCGGCCGGGCGGGTCAGCCAGGTATGGACCTGGGTGATCGGCTGGCCGTCGAGGGCGGCGGCGAGCAGGAGCCCGGCGAGGAGATCCTGGCCGGCCGGGTCGAAGTAGGCGTCCGTTTTGGCGTCCGGGCCGCGGGAGCCGGCGGCGAAGTGGTCGGCCAGTCGTGCCGCTTTCACTTCGTCGGTGACGTAGGACAGGGGGTTCCACCACCACGTGGGTTCCTCGAGGGCGACGGACTGCGGATCGAACACCCACACCGGCCCTTCTGCAGCGCGGACGTCGCGTGTCCCGTCCACGATGTCCCGCTTGTTCGAGGTCACCAGGGCGGCGCCCGGGGCGGCGAGGATCGCCGGGATGGCCCGGGAGGTGGTTTTGCCGGTGCGGGGTCCCCAGATGTCGATGTGCATGTCTTCCCAGGAGCCGTAGACCATTTGCCCGCCCAGGACGGTCTTGCCTACCGGGATCCCGGGTGAGCCTTTCACTCCCAGACGTTCGGCGGTGGCGGTGGCACCGCGCAGGGTCAGTGCGCGGAGGTCCCGTCCTTTGGCCATGTGCTGGGCGGCGGCGTCCACACGCGAACGCTTGGACCGCCTGCGCACGATTGCACGTACCACCAGGACGGCCACGACGATGATGAGGGCGCCGAAGCCGATCAGGACCCCGGTGGCGGCCGGAGGCCAGGTGACCTTGTGCGAGAGCAGGCCGAAAACCAGTTCAAACGGGTTGGCGGGCAGCTTCTGCCCGTCGCCGGACAGCATCGACCCCAGGTGCACGGCGCCGGTCACCGAGCCGACACCGAGCACCACCAGGGTGATGAAGATCCAGAGCAGGATTGTTTCGGTGTCGAGCTGTGAACGTTTGCCGCTGCTTGGTGCACCCATCAGCTCTCCCCCTCGCCGTTGCCGCGGTTTAGCGTCCAGCGCTTGTTGGTGTCGTGCAGTCTTTCCTCGACGCTGGTCAGTTTCAGGGCGACCGGGATGCCGGGGCGGCCGCCGACTTTGAAGAGGAACTTGCCCAGGCCCGGGCGTACGCGTTTGCGGGATCCTCCGACGTCGGTCCATGACCCCGGGTCTGCCCAGGAGATGAGGCGGGCCTGTTCCGCCCGGGAGAGGGTGACGGCCTTGCTGAGTTTTTCCATTTCGGCTCCGGGGAGTGCGCCGCAGACGACCATGCCGGAGCGTTCGACGAAGCCGCGGGCCTTCATCCGTTCGGCCTCCGTTGGCAGGGCTTCGAGGTCACTCATAGTGTGCGTGATCATGGCCTGCCCGACGCCCTCGGTGCGGTTCAGGCGGGTCAGTGAATCGACCCGGTCGACCATGCCTTCACCCGAGCGCAGGGCCCGCCACAGTTCGTCCATGACGACAAAGTAGTTCCGGCGCGGTTCCAGGCCGGCGTCGGCCAGGGTGTGGGCGACCTGGACGGTGGCGAACCCGGTGGACCAGCAGGCCAGCAGGCAGGCCGCCTGGATGTCCCGCTGCGTATCGGAGATCCCGGAGAGGTCGAAGACCACGGGTTTGGTCAGGTCCATCGGCTGGTCCGTGGGCTGGGAGAACATGTCCGCGAACCGGCCCGAGCCGTTCAGGGAGTACAGCGACTGGCGCAGCTGGTCGGTCGCGTCAAGGTAGCGGCTCATGTCGCCACGGTCCAAGGCAATCGCCCGGAGCTCGTCGGGGGCGTCTTTGATGACCTCGATCAGGTCCCCGATCAACGGGACGCGGTCCAGGCGCTCGTCCAGGATGTGCAGGGCCCGGTCGATCAGGGATTCCTCGTGGGCGCTGGGCTTGGCGTTCCGCACGATGGTGATCAAAGCGGTGATCATGTTCAGGCGCCGGTTGTGCGAGTCGGCCATCAGCTGTTCGGCCAGCTTCTCCGCCTTCACCGCCGCAGCCAGCGACTGCGCGGCCGCGGCCTGGTCACCATCCGGGTCGTTCAGAGCCCTATCCGCGTTGGCCCGGTGTTCCTCGGCCGAGGCGAGCAGCCTGGCGGCAGCTCCAGTGGCTTCACCGGGGTCCAGGACGTTCAAGTGGCCACGGCCGGGACCCAGGCTGATGACCTGCCCGCCGAGGGCTTCGATCAGGTCAACGTAGTCCGGCTTCAGGTCACCGAGGATCAACGGGTTGATGCTCCGGCCTGCCAGCCCCAGGACGATGTGCCGGACCAGGGTGGATTTGCCGTAGTGCGGCAGGCCGAGGACGAACATGGAGGGGTTGTTGATCATGCCGTGCATGAACCAGCTGATCGGGTCCGCCCCGAACGGGGCCCCGGTGTCGGTGTGAACACCGATCGGCACCCCCAGGATCGGCGTCCCACTGCCGCCCACGAACGGCCAAAGACCGCAGACCTGGACCGAAGTTCCACGCCACTCGTCGGCCGCCGTGACGTAGACGGCTTCACCCTGCCCGCGGCCGCGCCAGCCCCGCAGACCCGGGCGGCGTGCGGCCGCGGCCGCGAACTTCGTCGCAGGGGCCCGCTTGGCGGCAGGGGCCGCTTTAATTGCGGGGGCTTGGGTGCGCTGGTGTCTGGTTTTTCTGCCGAACATCATCACATGGCCTCGCGGATCTCTTCGGGGACCTTCAGGTGCTTGGGCAGGACCAGTCCCAGCGGCAGGGACGCGGCAAAGGCAGAATCCTGAGAGCCGTAGGCGCGCCGCAACAGCAGACGTGCCGAGGGGCCGAGGTTGCCCTCCACCACGGCGACCGCGTCATCGAGGTCACGGGAGGACAGCACCGTGGCGGTGACCACCATGCCGAAGTTCACCAGCCCCGCCCCCTTGGCTTCCTCGGCCGCGGTGGCCTGCGCTGATCGTGCATCGACCAGGGCGCGGGCTGTGGGCCGGTTGGTCGAGGACGCCCGGGTGAGGGCGTTGGTCTGGTCCGACTCCACAATGGCGGCCGCGCGGCCGGCTTCGATCGGCCGGTACAGCAAGGTGATGCGTTTGCGGGCAATCTCCCCGTGCGGTGCCACCAGGCGGGCCAGCGCCGATGCCAGGATGTGGCCGCGGGGTGCGCCCGTCATCGACCAGGAGACCGAGTGGCCGGAATCGTGGCGGTAGCCGTCCCAGTCGGCCTGGTGGGCGGATGGTCCGACGTCGCTCCAGTCCAGGTCAACGGGGGTGCCCTGGTAATGGGCTTCGTCGATGAGCCGTGCCGCTGCAGGGTCGTACGCGACCCGAACGACCTCACACAGGTCCTGGGCGTTCAACGGCGCGCACGCACCGGCGCCGGTGGATTCCAGACGCTCGGTGAGGCTGGGAAGCCGGGACGCGAGATCCTTTGCGATCTCGTCGGCGGTGCGTCGCTTGCCGCCGGCCCGGGCAGCGGCGCTGAACGTCAATGCGACCCACGCCCGGATCGTGGCCGACCCCTGGGGGTAGGTCTTCAAGGCCTCTCGGAGCATGGCCTTGGCAATGTCAGGGGCGTCGTCGTGGATGTTCGATTCAACTTCCCGGCGCAGCCGCGCCCCGGAATCGGGGGCAGTTTCGACCGTGACGGATGCAGCCACGACGCCAGGTTCGTTCGACAACGAGGCCAGCCAGCCGCCCCAGTTAGCCACCCAGGCATCAATCTGTTCGGGATCGACCAACGACGCCCCGTCAGGCTGCGTCCCGAAGACAACGGTGTAGTGCGCGGTGGAGGGAAGGTGGATCAATGCGAACGGGCGCCCATAGGAGTCATTGAACTCGTACAGCTTGGAACCGGCAGCGATCCCCGGCAGCTGGAACTCGCCCCAGGGCGTCAGTCCCAACGGACCGGAACGGTAGATGTTGGCGCGTCTGCGCCGCGCCACGCGGAACGCCAACCGGCCGAAGACCCGCTCCCCTATGGACTTGTTGTGCTTGTCGGTCACCGAGACGACGGCCAGCGCCAACCCCAGGACGAGCAGAGCAACCAGCCCGGCGAACCAGCCGCCGACGAAAAAGCAGATCACGGTGATGATGAGGCCCACAAACAATCCTGCTGTGGCCAGCCCACCCAGAGTGCCGATGCCGGCCCTACGCGGACGTCGCCAGTTGCCGTAGGTCGGTTCCCTGTAGGTGTTCTCGATCGCTGCCATTTCAGGCACCCCCCGTTGAATCTTCAGTCATGGTCTTCACGGCACCGGCGGCAGCCTGGCCCGCCTCAATGCCCTTCTGCGCCGCGGCCACACCAAGCCCGGCAGGGCCAGCCGCGGCTGCCCCGCCTGCTGCTGCCGCGCCGGAGGCGGCACCAGTACTTCCGGCAGCCGCGGCACCGCTGCCCTGGGCAGCCGCGGCACCGCTGCCCTGGGCAGCCGCGGCACCGCTGCCCTCGGCTGCCGTGGCACCGCTGCCGGCGGTGTCTGTTGCGGCAGCCTCTGTGCCGGCTCCGGATGGGGTGTCCGAGGGACTGCCCTCTCCCCCGGTCTCGCCCGCTGTCCCTGACGAACCGGCCGTTCCAGAGTCACCGGCCCCTGATGGACCCTCGGAGCCCCCTGATTCGTTGGAGCTGCTGGCCGGTGCGGAAGCAACCGAACCGCCACTTCCACCGCCGCGGCCGGCGCTGCCCATGCTGACAGCACCGGAAGCCAGTGCGCCGACCGCTCCTGCAGCCAGTCCTCCGCCTCCGCCGGCGACGGCACCCACCATCGGAGTCACGAAACGCATCAGCGCGGGCATGGCAAACAAGGCAATGACCATCAGGGCCAACCCGGTAATTGTCGTCATCAGTGCGGAGCCGAAGTCTTTTCCATCTCCACCGTCACCGAAAATTTTGGTTCCGCTGAGTTGGAAGGCCGTGGCGTAAACGATGGCTGCCGCGGGCTTGTAGAGAATGAAGGCGATCAGCCAGGCAGTGCACTTCTGGAACCAGCCCTTGCCGGCCTCGGTGTTCGTAAAGGCTGCAGCCGTAGGGAAAATCCCGGTCAGGATGACGAGCAGGCCACCGCGGACGATCATGAGGACGATCTGCATCACGGAGGCCAGGATCGCGATCAGCCCCAGGAGGATGATCATGATCGAACCGATCGGGCTGGTAGCTGAAAGTTTCAACAGGGACGTGATGTTCTCGTTAAACGACCTCCCTTCCGTGGAGCTCTCGATGATCCAGGCAGAGAATTTATCGGCCGCGACCGTCAGAAGGCCCACTGCTGCTACCCCCGCGCCAGAGACGACGACCAGGGTCGCCAGCGAACGCCCCAGATCACGCAAGGGTGCGCCCCTGCGCTCGATCACCATCTTTGCCGCACCCACAAGGACAGACAGCACAGCCAGCGACGCCGTCCAAAAATAGAGGCTGTTCTGCAGGAACAACACCGGATCACTCGCCGCGGACCCACCCGGGGCTGAGGTTAGAGCGGGAGTCCCCACATTCACCCAAAACGTCCCAAGCGTCTTGACTACGTTCCCCACAGCGTCTGCGACTGCCTGGGCCATGTTCTTGACCGCGTCATTGGCACGATCATTCGCCCAGTCTGAGACGACGCAGCCAACTTCCCACGGTTTGCAGGGCTGACCGTTCTCGTTGGCCGGAAGCAAGTTAGACACCCGCCCAACTAATGAAGCCGTTCAAATCAGAGAGCTGTCGTGCTTCTGTCACGCCACTGGCCGGCAGAACCCATTTCCAATCTCCCCCTTGCCACTGCACTGCAACGGGCACTGAACCTACGCTGCCGTTTGCTGCTGTAAGGCCGTATTCAATGACCGCTCGATCACCGGTGTAGTCCACGACCTTGTAGCCGGCGATCTGAAACGGTGCCGTCGTCGGGGCGCTGGTCGGCGGTTCCGACAGCATCTTGTCTCGTTCCGGTCCCTCCGCCACGAGATACTGGGCTAATAGGTCGGGACGTCCAGAACTCCCGAGAACAATCATGTTTGCCCCGGCGTAGAGCGCCCCGGTTGGTGAGTGTGCGAAGCAGGAGCGGAGGCCGTTGGCTTCGGTCTTACCGGGGCCGAACTGAGTAGGCGATGTCGGTGCAGCGATCTTGCCAACCAACTCCCACTTGGTATCAGCCGGAGCGGTGGCTGGTTTGGCCTGGTCGCCGGAGGGCAGGCCGCAGATGCTTGCGGCCGCTTCTTGACTGGGTTGTGTGCTGGCTGTGGGGGATCCGGAGTTGCTTGGTTCGGCTGCAGGGTTTCCTCCCCCTTTGGGGAGCAGGGCCAGGATGATTCCGAGCGCGACTATGATCGCCACGACAACGGCCGAGATGATGAACTTGGGTTTGGTCAGCGGGTTCTGGTCTTCGTTCATTGTCGGTTCAGTCATGGCTTTCGCTCCTTAGACCAGGGCGCCTACGACACCGCCGGCGGAGGCTGCGAGGATGCAGCCACCGAGGACCCAGGCCAGGCGGCCGGCGTGCTCGCCGCCTTCGCCGCGTCGGTTGTTGATCATCATCGTTCCGGCGGTGATCAGGATGCCGGCCACGGCGAGGCCGAAGACGATCCAGGCGATCCATTTGAGGATGGTGATCAAGCCTTCGGAGCCGGGAGGTGCTTCACCGGTGCCCGGGTTCGGTATCTCGGTGATGGCAATGCTTGACCATTCCATGGCCTTGGAGAACAACATGGGGGTTTCTTCTTTCTACTTGGCCGTGAGTGCGGCGGTGGCGCTTACTGCGTGCTGTACCTGCTCGAGGATGGTGCGGGCTTCTTTGGGAAGTTCTTCGGGGGCGATGTCGTGGCCGTAGCGCCATCCGTCCACCCAGGGAAAGTGCCACACGTGGGGTACTCCCCCGCCGACGATGCGGGAGAAGTCGCGGATTTCTTTGGGGAGCCGTCCGGGAGCGTCGGCCATGACCATCAGGCCGGCGACCTGGATCCCGGGCAGCGACCGTGAAGCCCATTCACGTGCCGCCAACCGGGCCGCGGCCAGGCCGGGGATATTGGAACGGGCGACCAGGACGACGACGGTCCCGGTGGCCGTCAAAGGCCAGTGATGCCCGGCTGCCCTGGTGTTCTTGTCCAGACGTGCAAGCGTGGTTTCGCCCGCGCCGCCGTGCACGCCAAGCCACCAGAAATCCGGTTCCCTTCCCGTGACGTTCCTGCGGGGAAGCCGGTCCGCCTGGTCCGGCTGCGGAACACTGAGCTGCGGCCTCGTCGCCCCCGTAGGGAGGAGCGGCAGCTCTTCCGGGATGGCTGGAACAGGGTCGTCGATTGTTTCTGTGCCGAGCGTCACCCAGCGATTTTTTGAGACCGGCATTTCACATCCCCTACTAATGTCCGCAAAGATCGTATCGGTACCATCCGACACGAAAGGCCATAAGTGACTCCCAATAACAGCTTTAGTACCTTTCAGTCACTTCCAGTACATCACAGTACCAATTTGTGGTCTATGCTGGCTCTATGCGGTGGGACGGACTGAGCGTGGACCCGAAATACCTGGAAGCGCTCTTCGCCAAGTACCCGGAGCGTCTAACGCCTCAGGACCTTGAAGAGATCTTCGGGTTGTCCCGAAACACCGTGTACCGCTGGCTCCAAACCGGAGTGATTCCTGCGTACCAAGTCGAGAAGACATGGTTGATCGCCAGAGATCAAGTCAAGGACTGGGTCTGGGAGAACCGGAACACCCTGCGGAAGGGCCAGACACCGGAAGCGACCGAAGACCAGCCTTAGGGCGAAGCAACAGAACAGATGTGACTCGGACAGATGTGAGTCGGACAGATGTGAGGGGGGACAGATGCCATCGCCAAGGAGCGGGCCCGTACTGATCGCCGGCGCCGTCCTTGCCCCCGTCGGTTTGGTGCTGGCCATCATCCTGTTCGGCGGGGGCTCCCAGGCCGCGGCCGACGTCTGCTCACCGACCGGGTCCAGCGTCAGCGTCGACACAAGCCAGCTGCCCAAGGTCGCTGTCGCCGGCTTCGGGGCCGGGCAGCTGACGAACGCCGCCCTAATCATCAACGCAGGCAAAGCCCTTGGCCTGTCTGCCCGGGGGCAGACGATCGGTGTCATGACGGCCATGGGCGAGTCCGGGCTGCGTGTCCTGGACCACGGGGACGGACCGGGACCTGACTCCCGGGGACTGTTCCAGCAGCGCGACAACGGTGCCTGGGGCACCTATCGGGACCGGATGAACCCCACGGCCTCCGCGACCAACTTCTTCAAGGCCCTGCAGAAGATCGACGGCTGGGAAAAGCTCGAACCCACCACGGCCGCGCACAGGGTCCAGCGAAACGCGGACCCGTTCCACTATCGGCCCTACTGGGCCGCCGCTGTCGAGGTTGTCGCCGCCCTGGGCGATGTGAAAATCACCAGCGCCGGGGGCACAAGCTCCTGCGGCATCCCCGGCCAATCCGGCCAAGACGATGACCTGCCGTGGAGCACGGCCAAGATTTACGAGCCATCCCCGCTGGGCATGTTCAACCGCGAATGCGTTGACTTCGCCCTCTGGCGAGTCAACCAGCAACTGGGCAGCACCACCGCCCCCTACAAGATCCTGAACGGCACCTTCCGGCCCGACGGTGCCCTGCTCGGCTCCGCCCTGACCTGGAAGGACGGCTGGGACGCCAAAGGCTGGCCCACCGGCACAACGCCACGTGTCGGTGCGGTCGTCTGGTACTCCCCCGGCACCGGAGGCGCAGACGGCACCTACGGCCACGTCGCCATCGTCAAAGCCGTCAACGGTGACGGCAGCTTCCTCGAAGAGGGCTACAACGGCAACCCCGCCCCCAACGACCACACCTACTACACCCGGACCGTACAGAACGGCACTCCCAGCGCCTTTCTCTACCTGCCCGGCAGCGACTCACCGGAGAAACCATGAAACGCACCCTGACAGCCCTCACGGCTCTGCTCCTCTGTACCGCCTGCGCGCCGGTATCCAGCACAACGCCCAAGGAACCAACACCCGGCACTTCCACCACCACGGCGTCTACTGCAGCGCCGGCCACTCTAAGTGCAGGCGGCAGGCCCCAGGCGCCCGGCGGCACAGCACCGGCTACCCTGGGCATTGCCTGGGACGAGGCAAGCAAAAAGGCAGCCTTGGTAACCGCGACCAGGGCCATGACGCTCTACGCCCGCCCCACGGTCGGGGACAAGGTCTGGATCCAGGACCTCGGCCAGCTCCTGACCGCCCAGGCCACCGCCGACTACCAATACGTTGACCCGGCCAACATCCCGGTCACCAAGGTCGCCGGACCGGGCCGGCTCAAGGTCGATGAGAAGAACGGCTTCGGCTGCCATGTTCTCTTCCCGACGGACGCTGGGGTGTATGACGTGCAGCTGCTCCGCACAGCTGCCCACAAGCCCTGGCAAGTCAACCGCTTCACACCCCCGAACGGCAAAAAATAAGGACAGATGATGGAAACCCAAGCACTCGACTTCCCCAAAATCAACGCCGTTCTCCGCACCAACGGAACCGGCGAAGTCACCATCAACGGGACCTCCCATCCGATCGAAGCCGCCGACGAAGCCGCCGTCCTCACCGACGCGCTACGCATCATCACCGAAACCGCCATCCAGCTCGGCCGACCCGTCCGCGTCAGCACCACCGACCCGGACGGGCAGGGCCTCATCATCGTCTCCCCCGACGGTGTCGTCAGCGAAGCCACCCCCATCAAGCTCGCCTCCCGGCAGGCGCAGGACACCCTGCCCGTCAAGGCCGCCTCTGCACCTGAAACGGCCAAAGCCACAGCCGCGCCGGCTCCGGCGCCCGTCGCCCCTCCGGCCGAAGAAACGCCAGCGCATCCAGCCGGCGCTGCGCCGGTGACCTTGGGTGCAGCCGTCACGGACGCAGCACAGGAGCCCGCACCGGCCGCCACACCAGCCGCTGAGGAGCCTGGCACCAGGCGCAGCCTCAAAGACACCTCATTCCTGATCAGCGCTCCCGTGATTCAGCCCGCCACGCGCGGCTGGCGCGGCGCTCTGAGCCGCCTGGGCTTCCGCATGGACCCCTCGCCCGAGGAGCTGGCCGAACGCGAAGACATCCGCACCGTCAGCCAACACTGGCCCGGGCCCCGCACCGTCGCGGTCGTCAACCGCAAGGGCGGCGCTAACAAGACACCCACCGTCGTCATGCTCAGCGCCATCCTGGCCCGCTACAGCGGCGCAGCGACCGTCGCCTGGGACAACAACGAATCACAGGGGACCCTCGGCTGGCGCACCGAACAGGGCGGCCACAACAACAGCGTCCTGGACCTCATCGACTCCTCCCAGGCACTGCTCTCCCCCAGCGCCCAAGCAGCCGAGATCGCCCGGTTCGTCCACCACCAGACCGCCGACAAGTTCGACGTCCTGCGCTCCGACGAGAACGACGAAGGCGACCACGAAGTGACCGCCGAAGAAGTGGACATCGCCCACCAGGTACTCACCCGCTACTACCGGCTCATCGTCATGGACTCCGGCAACACCGCCCGCGCCGCCAACTGGCGCCGAATGATCCACCACACCAACCAGCTCGTGGTCCCCGTGACAGCCATCGAAGACCGCGCCGAAGCCGCCCGCCTGACCCTCCAAACCCTCGAATCCCGCGGCGGCCACGACGCCGAACTGGCCCGCAACGCCGTCGTCATCGTCTCCGAGTCCACCGACGCCAAGCGAAGCATGAGCGGCGACGCGCTCAAACGCGCCAAGGACGAGGCCCAAAGAATCGCCGAGGGCTTCGCACCCCATGTACGGGCCGTGGTCCGCATCCCCTACGACCCCGCCCTCGTCAACGGACCCATCCGCTACGACGCCCTCCAACCGGCAACACAGCGCGCATGGCTCGCCGCGGCAGCAGCCGTAGCAAAGGGCTTCTGAAGATGACAACGCCACTACGCGTCCCTGCACCGACCGATGGGCTGCTAGACCGGATCGCGAGGAAACGGCGTCTTCTCTCCCCCGCCGGTCCGCCGCTAGATTCAACTCCTGAACAAGGATGAGGACCTTGTGGCGGTGGATACCGCTCGGTCGGCATGATCCCTGGAGGCTGGACTTCGCGAGCACTTGCCGCCAGGTGCAAACCAAAGCTCATGAAATCGCGTGTCCCTCCAGCTCACGCGGATGTTGTTTCTGTTTCAACACGCCGAAAGGTGTTTCTGTTTCAATGCCGGATCGCTGACGAGGCCGGTGGTAGTTTCAGTTTCAGAGAAGGGTGGAGTGCCTAGCATTTACCGACTCAGGGCCAACAGGCAATTGGCTCGACCAATCTATTGAAGTAGCGGTGGCTGGCCAGGGTCACCGGAGTTCAAAGGACAGGGATGATGGCTCCAGTTACACGTACAGGCAGGCGCTCTAAGGGCGACCGCAAATTCGTCGGATTCCGCATCGCAACGCCCAAAGCCGACGCAATGGACCAGATTGCCAAGGCAGAGGGCTACCAGTATGTCAGCGACTGGCTGTCCGATTTGGTCGACGAACGCCTGGCTAACACCAAACTGCACGCAATATCTCAGCAGGAGGAGTTGCCTCTTGGCCGATTGGCCTCATAAATAACGACGGCCCGCACAAGGCGGGCCGTCGTGAGCTTGGGACTTACATTCTGGATTTGCTTGGCGGCTGACAGATTGTAAGTCGGGCGGTGGACCTTCACAGGTCGACCATTGGTTTTTGTATGAAACCGGTCTTGGCGGGCCGGCCCTTTGTTATCCCTGCAACAGGATCTCCCCGAAAGGATTGTCCTCATCGTACATCAGCACGCGCGCGTGCTGCCAGCCATACACGATGCTGGCGTGTCGCGCGAATCAAGCGACCCCGCACGTCTGTGGTCAGCGCTGGCGCCTCTTCTGGCCGGGCAGCCCCGTGTGCGTCTCTCCCGTGACGCCGGAAAAACCTACCCGCAGAAGTTTGAACGGGACCTCACCGACGCCCTCCCCACGCTTCCTGCGGCGGTACGCATCTTCGGCAAAGACGGGACCTGCGCCGCCATCTTCCTGGACTTCGACTCCTCAGTCGCCGGTGCGGACTGGGTAGAAGCTGATGTCCGTGCCCTGCAGACCTGGCTGCACTCCTGCGGCGCCCGCTGGATCGAGGACTACTCCCCCAGCGGCGGCCGGCACGTCTACATTCCGCTCGAACAGCGTGTTACCTTCACGGAAGCGCGTGACCTCGTCGAGGCCCTGGGCACCCGCCACCGAAGCCTGGACAAGACCCCGCACCAAAACCTCCTGCATGGCTGCATGCGCACCCCCGGCTCACCGCACAAACGCGGCGGCCACCAGCAGCTCGCCATGAGCCTGAACATGGCTTACGACGTCGTCCGCCGCCCCAACAGCCCGGAAATCTGGGCAAACCTCACGGCAGACTTGGCGGCTGAGATTGCCGCCGTGCGGGCTCTGCGTCTCGAGCAGTCGTTCATTCCGGCCACTACTGAAACACCCAAGGCACCGCGGCTTGCCGGCAGGATGTCGCGGCCCATGCAGCAGCTGGCACTCACAGGTCTCTACGACGTCAACCGCTACGCCACGGACTCCGACGCCCGGCAGGCAGTCATCGTGAATGCTGCGGCTGCCGGGATGGAGCTAGTGGATGTCGAGCGCCGCATATTGCAGGGCATCTGGCCGGGCTTGGCGTCCTTCTACGCACGCTACCCTTCCCGCCACAGAATGCCGGCCCTCAAGCGCGACTGGGCTAACGCACTTGCCCACCTGCGAAAAAGCCAAGGAAAAGAAGCCAAAAAGAACAGCGTCCATATATCCCCCACAAGCCAGCCCCCTACACAGGCGGGGGCCCTAATAGCTCTAAAAGAATCGATCGACTCCTCGAATCCCGATGCTGAACACCGGTACATCAGGACATGGCGAAATGCGCTGCGTTTGAAAGAGCCTGCGTACACCGACTCCAGAACAGGTTTGGCACGAAGAATGGTGCTGCGGGCATTGGGGGAGGCTGCACACATGACTGCCTCCCGCTTCATCGAGTTCGGCGACCGGTCCTTGGCTGTGGCTACTGGGTTGGACCACACGACCGTGGGTTCGCACCTGAGGGCGTTGCGTTCTGAGAACAATCCGTTGGTTACCCTGGTTGAGCAGGGCCGCGGGACTAAAGGCGATCTGTACATGCTGACCATCCCGGAGGATTTGAAGACGGCGGCAGAAGACCTGACTTGGAGGAAAGGGAAGATTTATGCGCTGCGGCCGGTTTTCAGGGAACTGGGTCTGCCGGCTGCGTTCGTCTACGAGGCCTTGGAGCAGTCCCCCACTCCCCTGCCCACCATGGAGCTCGTGCGCCTAACTAAGCTGTCTCGCACCGCTGTCACCGAAGCACTTGAAATCCTGGCTGCTTGGAAAATGATCAGCCGGAGCACAGCCAGAGTCTGGTCCGTGGTGGCGTCCACGTCATTGAAGGAACTGGCCGAATACTTCGGGGTCCTGGAGGCGGTTGCCGCGCAGATGCAGCGCTACCGGATCGAGCGTATCGTCTGGCGGGAATGGCTTTCCAAGAATGTCACCACCGTCACGGAGCTCGTCTCCCCCGGCGAGGATTATCCATGGGAGATGTTCGAAGGGCCGCCCGATGAATGGTCCTTGGCAGACATGGCGTTCGGTCAGACCGGGTGACCCTTCGCAGGCAAAAAGGAGGGCCATGCTTTCATGCATGAAAGCAGGAAAGCATGGCCCGGGACGGCGTAGGTGTTTTAGCTCCAGCGCATCCTGATCCCCTGTTCTATCGCGTCCCGCAGTGTGACCCCCTCGTTCTCCTGGGCGTCGTAGAGCAGATCCAGGATGTCCTGCGACACCCGGGTGCTCAACGGAAAAGTGACCTCCCGGCGCGAGGACTTCTTGTTGGTCGACTTGGAAGACTTGCTTGCGCGAGTGGACTGTTTGGCCGGTGCAGGGCCTGTGGGTGCTGAGGCGCGAACCGGCACTGGCGTTTCCTGGACTGGAGCGGCTTGGGTAGCAGCTGCGGGTTCTGTAGCTGCAGGAGGCGGGGTAGGTTCCTCCTGGACCGGAGCCACTTCGGCAGGAGCTGCAGGTTCAGTGACCGCTGCGGCAGCCGGCGCATCCTCGACCGAGGCAGCGGCGGCCGCTGGAACTGGTTCAGGCTCCACTGCCTCACCGGTTGTCGGGTCGTTTTTCAACCGAACAGGCGCGGCCGCCGGCGCCGGCACAGGATTGGACGGGGTGTAGTCAACCGGATCCACGGTCTCATCCGGCGCCGGGCGCGGCCTGCGCCGTAGCTGTGCCGGACGATCTTTGATAATGCTTGCCTCGGTCATCGGACGATCTCTTTCATTAGCTCGGTGTAGGCCTCTACGACGGGCAGGCCCTTGCGGTACTCCCCGTACCACTCCTGGGTCATTCGCATTTCCTGGACAATCGTCCGGTGCGGAACCAGCGGAGTGAGCAGCATTCCGGTTTCGCGCAGCTCCTCGATGCTGGCGACCGCGATCCGGGACATGACGGTGGAAGCTACAGCGCCGACGATGATGCCGGCTTCGTGGAGGTTGTCGGGGGCCCCGATCCTCTTGCGCGACATGCGGAACTGGTCCACGCTGCGGCGGGCGCCGGCGACGCCGTCCACCCCGTCGACAGTGGCGCCGGCGGCGTACACGATGGTGTCCGCGGCGTTCAAAGCAGAGAGGGTTAGCGGGCCACCCTGGCGGTTCGGGCAGTCGATGACGACGACGTCAGCGTCAATGCCCACTAGGGATGTCCGAAGGCGCAGCTCCGCGTGGTCGGCCCGGTCGGCTTCGCGGTTAGAGACGCTTCGTGCGGACGGAACGACACGTAGGTTGGGGAACCAGGAGGACTCGACGGCCAGGTCTTCGGCCCATCCCTCGGGGTCTGGATCTCCCAGGATGGCGCCCACGTGCAGGCCCTCCCCTTTCGGTTCGATACCTATCCATTTGCTGGCAGCTGCACGCGGGTCGAGATCAACGAGAACGACTTTGCGGCCCGAAGCGGCTGTTACAGCGGCAAGTGATACAGCCGATGTCGTCTTGGTGGCGCCACCTGACTCGCTGTAAACCATGATTGTTTGCATGGCCCCAAGCTTTCCGGGGCCACGTGTGCGTTACAAGGAGCCACGCCGAGCACTCCCCGCTGTGATCAAACTGGCATGGCGCCTTGCGTTCATTCATGCATGAAAGAAAGGACGCATGCAGGCTGGTTGGTGTCCCCCTCATGGGCCGCCTAGCGGCAGCCCGACGCCCCGGACTCACAACCCTCCCCCGCCGATCGGATATCCTTGTGGGCCTTGTTTGAAGGGCTGAGCGCGGGTGTGTATGCATTCATGCATGAAAGTAGGCCAGCCTGTGGGGATGCAGGATAGGTCCCCGCAGCCGCAGGGCCTGGCTAAGTCCGAGAGCGGCTGACGCCGCCGGATCGTGGCCATGTGTATGGGGCTATGGGCGATTATTATGCTTAATTGCTCTCATGCATTCATGCGTGCCTGCAGGCGGGCTGGCTTTCTGGCACCAAGGAAAGCTTGCGCGCTGGCAGGTATGAATGGTGGAGGGCATTGTTTCCGGCGGTCGGAACGTATCAGCGGCCCATGGAGGCCCCTCGCACCGGAGTGGCGTTGGGCTCGGTGACTTCATGCATGAATGCAAGCTGGCAGGGATGGATGCTGGCATATTTAGCCTCCGCTCTGGATTGGACCCTTCTATTAGCGGTAGAACGCAGTCAGGCTTGGAGGCATGCATGAATGAACGAATGCTTGCAGGGCTGCATGGAAGATGGCATGTCGTCCCGATGGGAGCCTAGTTGTTTCCGCCAGCATGCGAGCTGGAATGCATGCATGAAAGCTGGCTGGTAAGCATGCAGGCTGCATATTGCTGGCCGGGGGCTTTTCCTCTTCTTGTTCTTGCGTTCAATCATGCATGAATGACCGCTGGGGCTTACCACGGGCATGTATACGCGCAAGCCTCTCCTTGACGGCGAAGGTCCCCACCTTGGACGTGGCCGGGGTGAGTTAATTGACACTGGCACTGACCGTGCATCATTTATCCATACATGAGTGCCTGCAACCGGGCTTTCCGTCTTGCACGCCTGCAAGCATTCATGCATGTCCCGGCGGAAGAGGGAAGTTCTTGTCTGAGCCACCAGCGGCTCTTCTCACATGTCCGCCATCCAGAAGGCATTCATGCATGTTTGATTGCACGCTTCACGGTGGACGGCAGCGGGATTGGAAATCGCATCAGCCGCTTGCGCCCTCCTGCATGGCGTGACGGCAGGCATTCTTTCATGCATGACCGCAAGCGTTGCCGACAGCCTGCGCCCTCGACTGAATCCCGACGCATGCGTTCGTGCAATCCACCATGCATTCATGTGTTTTTGATTACTCCATTGCCTTTGGCTCCTTCTTGCAGGATGGAATGCCAATTTGCAAGCGAGCAAACTTTCATGCATGAAGGCAGGCGGGCCGTCGTGGTGGCAAGCTGGCCAATCGTGGCTGGCCTGCAGTCTGGCAACACCCCGCCGGCTTAACCCCGTCGGCTTAACCCCGCCGCCGAGGCTCCCGACGCCATGCCGGCCATTTCATCATCAGGCTCGGTCCGGGCGGTAACGAACAACGTCGGCGCGTCCGACCGTTTCCGGATATACCCGGCCACCTCGAGGCCGTCCATGTCAGGCAGGTTCAAGTCCACCGTGACCAGAACCGGATGGTGTTCCCAGGGCGCCGCCACCCCCTGCACGCCCATGGATACGGCATGAACCTCGAAGCCCAATCGTGTCAGGATCAGCGTGATCAGATCCCGGATATCCTGGTCATCCTCCACGACCAGGCAAAGTCCGCGTGAGATCAAAATGCCCCTCGGCCTGTAAGTGATGCCGCACAGTGTAGAGCGCTAACCTCAATCTGATAGCAGAGCGGCATTTAAAGGTGGTCGTTGGAAGCTCTGGCGTAACCGCAGACAGGCCAGCTTGACCCTGTCACGGTCTCGTCCCAGCCCTGAACCGTCCCAACTCTTCGCGAACCGGCTTGCTCATATACCTAAGGTCGGTCTAGTGGCGGAAAGCTTCCGGACACGAATCGGATCTGGAAGAAGAGCCTGGGCAGGGAAGCGAAGTAGCCCTCGTGAGGGCAAGAAGAAAGCCCGCCGATGGGGGTTGGGCGGGCTTTCTGTTGCCCACCGTACGGGAACCGTCTTCGGACATGGACTGGACGAATTCAGCGCCAAGAGCGCGAGTCCCTCAAAACGTGGATACGCATGCGCCGGCTCCTTGAACCGTCCGTCAAAAAACTGAGAACTGAATGTCCGGGTGTTGGTGATGGAGGGTCAGTCGGCCGCGATGGGGTCGCCGCCGTGGTCACGGATGAGGGAAGCGGCCATGCGCTTGGCGACTACTGCTGCCTCCCGGTCTCCCTCCACCGCGGAAATGATCGAACCCTTGGTCAGGATGTGGCAGGAGCGGGCAAGAACGTCGGGTTGTTCAAGGCCGGCCTCGACGGCCAGCGCGCGGATGAAGGCCCGGACCTGTGCCAGATACTCGATTGATGTAATTCCCAGTGGATGTGCGGGGCCCATTTCGAGCATGGTGCTGATGAAGGCGCAGGCCTGAAAGTCATCCTCGCGGAACCACCCGTCGAGGACATCGAAAATGGCCATCAGCCGGCCCGTGGGGTTCTCGGTCCGCCTTCCGGTTTCGGCGATGATTGCCTCAACCGTCATGTCCTGGTGGCAACGCTCCAAGTATGCGAGGACCAGTTCATCCTTTGAAGTGAAGTGCGCATAGAAGGTTGCTTTGGCGACCCCTGCCCGTGAAATCAGCTCAGCGATGCCGACGTCGCGGATACCGCGCTGTAAGAACAGTTCGTAAGCGGCATCCAGAATCCGATCCCGGCTGCCACCTGGCCTCAGGCGTGGCAGGGCAGGGGCGTCATCGGCGGCAGTTGAAGGGTCGTGAGCGTGTTCCATCACTAGTCAGACACTACACGCCAAAGCGAGACAGACCGGTCGGTACAGAAAATTAGCAAGATTGCTTACTAAAAATTAGTAACCATGCTTAGTATTGCGTCAGTGCTGGTCGTCCCAGCAGTTGACCGCGAAGGAAAGAGAGCATGATGACGGAAAATCAGGGGAGCAACGTCACCGGGTCCTCCTCCCGGGATCCGGAGGCGACCACCATCATCGCGACAAGCGCGAACGCCACGTCAGACGCAGCGGCCGGGTCCAAGAAGGACGCGGTGAAGGAAGAGGCCTCGAACGTGGCAGGGCATGCCGCCGCCGCCGCGCAGGGTGTAGCGCAGACGGCGAAGGATGAAGTCGCCAACGTCGCCGCGGAGGCGAAGTCCAGTGCGAAGGACCTGTTGTCCCAGGTGACGTCGGGTCTGTCCGGCCAGGCCGGTGCCCAGCAGCAGAAGGCTGCCGAGGGCATCCGTACCATTTCCAGCCAGCTGCAGGCCACGGCGAATGCACCGGACCAGCAGGGCGTTGCCAGTGACCTGATCCGCCAGGCGGCGGACCGCACTTCATCGGTGGCTTCCTGGATTGAGAACAAGGAGCCCGGTGACCTGCTGAACGAGGTGCAGGGCTTCGCCCGCAGCCGCCCCGGTACTTTCCTGCTGTTGGCCGCAGGCGCCGGCCTTCTGGCCGGACGGCTCACCCGTAGCCTCGCCGCAGGGGCCCCGGCGTCACAAAACGGCGGCCGGCCCGTCCAGCCGGTCGGGGCTCCGCAGGCAGCTGCGCTGCCGCAGGAAACGTTCCCCGCAGGCGGCGGCGCCGATTTGTACGAGGAGCCTGTTGTCACCGGCGCAGCGCCTGCGTCGACTACGACGTTGCCGTCAGGAACGGCGGAAGATACGCCTCTGCGGTTCGAGAATGACCCCTATCAGCCTGCTGAAGGACGCGCCCTGTGAGCAGCCAGATTCCGGAGCCAGCGCCCAGTCAGGCGCATCAGAAGGCTGATAACGCCTCTTTGGGGGAGTTGCTGGGTGATGTGACCCGGGACTTGTCCACGCTGATGCGCCAGGAAGTGGAGCTCGCCAAGGCCGAGGCCAAGCAGTCCGCCACGCGCGCCGGGAAAGGCGGCGGGATGCTCGCCGGTGCCGGCGTCACCATGGCAGATACCGATGGTGCGCTCCTTTCGTACTGCGTTGGCGAACTCGGTGAAGCGCCGGTGTTCCTTAGTCACGATGAATGGCTGATCCATCAGTCGTCCTCTTCGTAGGTGCGCAGCCGCGGCCGGCGGCGCGGTGGGTCAGAGATGCGGGCCTGGTCCCGGGCAGCGACAGTCGGGATGCGATCGTTGATGGTGCGGCGCAGCTCCCGCCGCCGTGCGCGGCGGGCGGCTTCGACGTCACGAAGGCTCAGCCGGAGATTCGGGTGGTCCTCGTCAATGGCGGTGCAGATAAAGGTGTCATGGTCGAAGACACGAATCTCGGAGATGTCCCGTGGGCCATAGCGGATCGTGATGGTGCGTCCCACGAACGGTGCCAGGGTGGGCGAAAGGTAGCGCTGGCCTTGAAAGTGGATGCCGTCGCGCTGCACCACACGATTCTTCGGAACGGCGGTCACGAGCGCTTGCGAACTAGCTGCGGCTGCGTCCTGAAAGTCACTTTTGTGACAGGGTTTGTGGCGGAGCCTTTTGGGACACCATCCGGAGCAGTCAGATTACCCCGTTCCCCCGGATCCCGATCCGGGGGAGCGCCCCACCCGAAGACGTTTCAGCTCCAAGGAAGCGGGACACTCCTGCAGGGCCACCAGAGTCACAACCTCAAACACCTTGAGCTGGGGAGGCGGTTGCGCTCCCGGTATGTGGGCGAGCCGGAGCTAGAGGCGTTCCGGGCTGCTCGTGGAACTAGGACGTAGATCCGCGGGGTGGCGGTCATGTACAGCCGTTTGCCGGATTCGATGTAGGTGTTGTCGTGGACCTTCACGAAGGCGGAGTCGTCGTGGCTGGCCTCGGTGATGCCGGTGGTGCGGTGGGCTTCGTCGCAGACGATGAGGTCGAATTCGGGCAAGCCCTCTTTCTCACAGTTCGTTCGCTCGTACGCGAAGGGAAGCGGGGCATTTCGATTCAAACTTTGGTCAGGCTTGAGGCGCGCCAGAAAGCACAGATGACAACCGATTTGGTCACATTCAACCGCGGCTACTGTCTCTGGTTGTAAGGCCTGCCGATCTCCACCGGTGTGCTGATCGACGTGGCTGCTTCACTTCCTGAGAACCGGGACATCTCTGATGGGAAAGTGAGCCATTTCGTGAGTTGAAAAGTGAGCCACGTTGACGCTGGTTATTCTGCCGTATTTTCCGGTCTTGTCGAGGACAAGGAGTCCGGCTGTGCATGTTTGAGTCGGTAGCTGGAGCCTTTGAGGGTGATGACTTCGGCGTGGTGGACGATGCGGTCGATCATGGCCGCGACGACGACCTGATCACCGAAAACGTCGCCCCAGAGGGTGAAGGGCAGGTCAGAGGTCAGGACCAGCGAGGCGTGTTCGTAGCGTGAGGACACGAGCTGGAAGAACAGGTTCGCAGCGTCGCAACTCCGGATTGTCGGAGGTGTTGCAACGATCGCTAGAACTCGCCCCAGCGGGCACATTAACTGGCCGCCCGTGGGTAGAAACTACTGGCCATTGACATGCCTAGCTGGTAATCAACAGGCATACAAAAGTTGGGTAGTGTCAGACTTCCAGTCGGCGAGTATCCTCAACGACATGTCCGTGGCTCCTAAGTCGCCACATCGATGCATTCGTCCTTTATGTGTAGATGAAAATTGAGTGAGCGAGTTTCCGTCGAAACGGCATGCTTCCTATTCACCTGCATCAACTGAGAAATTTTTTTGAATCACACTGATAGGGCTTCGTTCTCTAAAGCAACTCAACGTGGCCCGAGGTGCTGGGAAGTTGAGGATTGTTATGTCCAGGAGTATAGAGGTTCGAGTTACCCCCACTACCAAGCCCTCGAAACCAATCGTGGGGGTTGTAGTCGAAATCACCTACGACACAGAAATAGAAGGGTCCAAGGTCGCACAGGAAGCCGTGCAGCGTAGCCTCAGGATGCAGCTTGACAGCTCACTCAGGGGCAGCGCGACACTTGATGACCTAGCAGGCACCAAGGTGATTGCGAACGTGCTTACCGTCGACGGCGTGGGGCTGGTAACGCGAGCTTTAGAAGTAGATCGACATAGGGTGGAATTCACGCTTTCGGACGAGGATGTCAAAAAGATCACTGATGGCGGCCAGACCTTGCCGGATACGGTCGCAACAGCCATGGTGACCCGCTCGGTGCGGCTCGTTCCATCTGGCATGATCGTCCCCGACTATGTGAACAGCAGTCTGGCCATTGCAGTCGTTTCAAATGCTCAAGATCTGCAAACCTTGGGCCTCGATGCAGTCCTCAAATCTCAGGGCGGGACAGTCGTAACAGCTACAGAATTGACCGCGGACTTGGCTTCGGTTGCAAATCAAGTGGCGTGGCAACCAGCCCACATCGCCGTGGATGGATCGTTTTCGGTTTCACTTCCAAAGGTGACTTCTGCCGGATGGTTATGGCGGCTCACCGGGAAAATCCAGCTCTTGGGCTTCGTGCCTGACGAGCTGTCACAGCCGCGGAGCCCGCTGGTCCTCGCCCTTCCCACTATCAGCGCTTACGTTGGCGAGGAAACATCACCCCACGAAGTGGACTGCAAATGCGCGTCAAAAGTTCCATCCGACATCACGGAGGCGGAACTGGCTAATAATCCCGACATCTACTCCGAGGACCCTGGTGCGTTCTGCCATCCTTTCACTAACCCGGAGCGGATCGTAAGCGAGAAGGCATTCTCTGTCATCGCCAGGAGCACACAGCCCGCGGTGGGCCCTGTGGGTTCGCGTCGAATGCGTGGTTTGGACGTCCTCCAGCTGGAAGGAGATCAGCTGCCGGCCCGCCGCTCTGTGTCGACAGAGACGAGAAGACGTTCATCATCCTTGCGTTCCCGCGGCCCGTCGCGCGGTCGGTCTTTCCCGCCACTGGGCCTAGCGTTAGCCAAGCTTGATCTGCTGCCCCACCGCCACGCGCTGCTGAGTCGTTACGACGATCTCCTGCGCCGCCTGCCGGGCGGTCGCCGACTTATGGACGAGGAGCATCCTCTGCAATGGGAGGACGAAATTGCCCAGTACCAAGCGACCGAAGTTGCACTCGGGCACATCCTAGATTTCCGCGTGCGCTGGCGTTCAAATGGCTACTCTCTCGGTACTGTGGCGAAGACACTCACTCTCGCACCGCGTCAAACCCGACGCATCCAAAAGATCGAGTGGCGCCGGTCCGAGCGAGCTCGGCGACGCGAGCAGACATCGCTGGACGATGAGGTAAATGACCAGGTGGTTAGGGAACGCGATTTTTTCGACGCCGTTGCCGCCCACCTCGATGAGTGGGCCACAGGAGAATCAAGCTCGCGGACTAAGGCCGCGGCAGGCGGCATCGGTTTTGCTTTGCCAGGTGTAATTGGCGGCATCGGTGGAGGAGCCGCGTCGGCGCATAGTACATCCCACCAAGAGGGTGGGCGCGATACGACGGCAAGCGAGACTCAGCGGCTGCGGGACGCAGTCCGGCGCCATGGCGATTCATTGCGCAAGTTCGAGAGCACTGTTGTAACGGAAGTTACACAAGAGGAAAGCGTAACGGGCACCACCGAAGTTGTTCGGAATCTTAACTACGCCCACTCGCTGACAGTTATTTACTACCAGATCCTTCGTCATCTAAAAATTAAGACGGAGCTCGCCGGCGTAAGACAATGTATCTTCGTTCCCTTTGCCCTCCGTCCGTTCGATCTCCAGCGAGCATACCGTTGGCGAGAATCCATCTCCGGGGCGATTCGGACTCCGAGGTTTGGGCGGGCATTGCGCTACCTAAAAGACGTAGCAACAAACTTTTCGACCTCCGATATCGATCCAGGACCCCGCGCAAATCAACCCTTGACCTACGTGAGGGGATCGCTTTATGTCACTTTGGGGGTTGAGCGTCCTGCCGACTCATCGGACGGAAAGTTCGACACTGGACTGTGGCAAGTCGCCCAGCCATTACTCAGTACTCCTGCCCTCGGCATTTTCAGCACGTTGGCAACACTTCTGGCCAATCAACGCGATGCGCAGTTCCAAAAGGACTATGCACCCGGGATGGCAGCCCGCTGGGCAGACCGCCTCACGTTTCAACTTCCCGGTGGACGAGTGCTTCGCGCCGATTGCACACTCGCTACTCGTTACCGCTTCAATCAGCCCACCCGCATCGACTTTTCTATCCCATCAGCTGAACTCACAGGTTTGACGCGATCGACGGTGTCGCAGCTACGCATCATTCCGGCTCTAGGGCTCCCGCCAGGATCAGTGGCAAATCTGAGCCGGATATCGATTACGTACAGCACACCCCGCTTCGAGCACAGCGTTGAAGGGCGTACGGGAACCGATGACCTCGTCACACCCATCACCGGAGCGGCTGAAGTTGCCAGCGCCGTCCTGCCCCTCGATTCGTGGGAGAAGGTCGATGAGCGGCTAGAACTGATTCGCTCGGTCCAGGAACTCATTGAGCACCTCAATGAGCACGTCGAGTACTACCACAAAGCAATCTGGTGGCGACTGGATCGTGATCGGTTGCTGATGATGCTCGATGGGTTCTATGTGCCAGGGACGAACAATGTCAGTATTGCTTCTATCGTCGATCGGGAACCGCTCGCGATTATAGGGAACTCGCTCGTTTACCGTGTGGGTGCCGCTGCCTTCGTGCCGATGGGCAAGATCACCAGTCCTCAAACTTTGCTCGAAGTTTATGCCGAACGATCCCCTGTCGCCGATCCCCTGTACATCAGCCTGCCGACGGATGGACTGTACGCTCAGACGATTATGGACGAGTGCGGGGCCCTCGAGGAACATTATGGAAACACGGACTGGGCGCTCAATGACGCAGACCCGGAGCTCGGAGCGATCGACCCGATGTTGCTCGGGAGCAGGGCAACGGATTCGACTGCGACAACGCAACCCACACCTTTCCCAAGCACGATCATCAATCTGCAGAACGCCCCTGACGCCCCGGCACCCCAGGGGTTAGCTGGGGTTCTCAGTGCTGTCACCAACGCCAACGCGTTTCGTGACATGGCAGGTCTGGCCGGGACACAGGCCAACGCACGGGCAGCGCTTGAGACCGCTGCAGGTCTAGCTACGAACTTCGGCAACCAAGCCGCTTCACTTGAATTGGCTAAGCTTGCCAAGGCCGCGCAAGCAACCAATGATGCCGACCGCAAGCTGGCCTCAATAAAGAATGCCCAGGACAAAGGCCTCGCCACAGACGAACAAGCCGCGGTTCAAACGCAAGCAGCACTTTCTGCTATGAACCCTGATGCAGTCCCTTCGGACGCACCTCACACGAATGCTGCTATCAACGATGCCATCGTTACCGCTGCGTCTGTGCCCGGTTCCAGTATCGAAGCTACGAACAGCGAAGGCGCTACAAAAGTTACCTTAGGCAAAGAGGACGTCCTCCTCTTCACCCCCCGGATCCTCGACATAGAAACAAATGCGAGCTTGAGGTCCTTTGGCCCACCAAACGACTTCACCGGTGTTACCAAACTGTCCATTCGCGCTTTGAACCTTCCAAGTGGTTCGACCCTGGTCTGGAGCAACCCTTCGGCTGCTGCAGGCAGGTACTCGTTGACACAGACAACTACTTCCGGTACCTCTGAGGTGACCATTTCCGGGATACATCCGGGGCGCACGGATATCGACGTCGAGGCACGCGACGCTGGGGGCGTTGTCATTTCCAAGAAAAAGTTTCCGCTATCCATCCCGCAGTTCATCGAGATTGACGACTCTAATGCGGACCTCGACGCCTTCATCGCGAACAATAACCTCGGCGCCATCCAGACGCCGATTCTCAATGAGGCACGGTCCGTGGTGGAGCTTCTGCACAACAGCACTTCAAACGTTCGCCTCCTCTGGAAGTCAAAAGGCGCAAGCGCCCCTGCACACGTCGGCCGGGCATTCGTGACGACTGCCAAAATCGGCAACGTCGACGTCTCCGGCAGGGGCCTGTATGGTGAAACACGGCCGGGCCCAGCCGCCTTGTCAACAGATGTCGGTGACACTGTATTCGATGAGTCAATAGAAATTTTCCCACAGTCCTATCTGACTGCAGGGACGGCGACTAGCGATGTAAACGCGGCGGTTAATGAACTGGCGCGGGCCATCACTTCACTGCAGGCCTCAAACCCCGACTACGAGCTGTGGCTGATCCGGTTCTTCGGCCGGCTAATCGGCGAAACCCTCGCTCACGAAATTTTCCATTCGCTGCTCCCGGTACCTTTCTTTCACAACGTGGACGCCTCGGGCAAAGACGTGGACACACCTGACATCATGGACGATGGCTCGCATCGTTCCTTCTTGGAGCGCACAGGGATCGCGGCTGCAAGTTCATTACCGGCCGATCTGCTCGACAATCTCACCGATACAAGCACCGCCAGCATCAACCGCCTGACGGGCGCTAATCTAAAATTCCTGCAGACAACCTTCCCCGTCCCGCCAGTGAAGCCATTTGATACCTGACCTCAAAAGGCTCCCGATGATTGGTAGCCAACCAGCCAAGAGTGCAACGGGAACGCCAGGCGAACACATTCAGGCGAGGCCTTCCTGCTATCGGCCCATACTCTTCTGAGCCTGTTTAGATCCAGAAGCCGTCAGGGTCTTTCTAGCTCTAGAAGCTTTGCTACGGGCGGCGGTCACGGCGGCTGCCGGAGGAGTCGCTTGGTCGCGGTCGGCGTTCAGCCGCGCTTGACTGCTTCACGATCCACAATGTGGTCAAGGTTTTTTCCAGGGAAGCTCGGCATTCTGCTGAATCATATGTCGGTGCGGCTTCGTCCGTCGGCTGGTCGTGGCCGTGTGCTGTCGGCGTCCACATTTTAGCGCTGTGCTTTGTCGGGGCGTTCGGCTTCCACGAGAAGCCGGCCGGCTTCGGCGCTTTCCCCCGATGCCGCCGTCCGTTCTTCCGAAGTCCGAGTCTTTGCACGTGCTGCTTCATTGAGTGCGGCCGCACCGGCCGCCCGTTCCCAGAACGTCGACGTCGATCGCGTAGCGTTGCCGAACCTGCTCGCGGACGGCGTCAGCCGCAGAGCGTGCCATCGGGTCCTCGCCCTTCCACGCCGTTGTGATTTGGTGGACGCGGACGATGTCTTCGGCTTGGCGTTTTCCCACCAGCGGGAATCCAGAGCGGGTGCAATCTGTGCGCGTGCGGCTGCTGTCGGTGACTGCTCCGCTGACGGGTCGTCTCGCTCTCGCTCTCGCTCACGCTTAGTTTCGCCGATGAAATTGCCGCCTTGGGCTATTGACCCTGCCCTTAGAATAAGGCACGGCATGGACCAGCTCGGGCGCGCTCCGCGGGCATTAAGGCCTCCCGCGCAGGCAAAGGCACCGGCAGCGCCTCTACCCGTCTCTGTGCGGCTGCCGACGAAAACGCGCGGAACAGCTTTACCGCCAGCCGGCTCCCCGTACGCCGGGATTGAGGCAGCCCCCGTCTGCATGTATGCCCTCGTTATCGTCTTCGAACATTCCGCCGCAGTCGCTGCATTGGAACCGGAAACCGTTGGGGCTCCCGCGATAGCGTGGGTTGTCCCTAATCGCTTGCATGCGCGCCGCGCGTGCGTCCTTCGCGGCCTGTCGCTCCGCAATCTCTTCTGCGTTACGGGCCTCCGACATCCAGAACGGTTTCCCGTTCGGGCTAATAACCGGTTCCGCCTCTTGGTATGTCCGTTGATGGTGCGCGGCAGGAAGCTTTTGCCTGCCCGCCGGAAGCTGCTCTGCCTGCTTGCGGCGCAGCACCTCCCAAGGGGGGAGCGTGCGGCCTGAACGGCTAGGAGTGCCTGCCGCTATGAGCGACCATTTGGTGTGCGGAAGCGACGCCACCCACCGGCCTTGGATGACTTCCTTGCACTCTGGGCAAGAGAACCCTTGTCGTCTTTCAGTGCCGTGGAGGGGAACTATCTTTGCCTCTACCAGACCGCGGTTGTGCGCCTCTAGCCACGCGGCCACGTGTGCGCGTACGTGCTGGAAATTCTCTGGCCCTGGCCTGTAGGGGCGGAGATCGATTCGGGCAGGCGGCTCGACCAGCCGCCAAATGAGCATTGGATGACCAGCGCCCACACAATGGACAACACTCGCCCAGATGTTCATTGCGGCAGCAGCGGCAGGTGTCTCGCTGACATCAGGTGGTGCTGCTCGCTCCAAGAACAATGCGTCTCGCTCCGCGTTCTTGCGGACGGCCTCCTGGTCCGCAGCCAGTTTCGCTGCGGCAGCGGCGGTCGCCTGCAATTGGGCAGCCGCTGCATTCTTCAATCGGTTCTTTTCCTCCCGCGCAAGTGCCTCTGTCTGCTGCTTTGGTGTGCCAGGAGCCCATCGGAACGAAGGGTGAAGAATCCGGTCCACGACGAGACCGACGCGCTCCACATTCCGCACGACCGGTTGATATTTCGCCGCTTGCATGAGCGCCGCCGGCTCTTCGGGCAGGTCGCTACTCTTGCCGAAACCTGTCACGATCATCGGCAGCCTTACACGAAACCAGTCCAGACTTTCCGGGACGATCCACACCGGTGCGATGCCATCGTCCAGGTAACGCTGGGATCTGAAAACGTACTCTTCCTCGCTCTGCGCCGACAGTTGCACCTCGAACGCGAGTTTCCGGCCGCTCGTGTGGAAGGCCATTACGTCGGCAATCCAGGCCCGGTCGGGATGTGCGAGCTCGACCTCAGCGTGCCAGCCGGGGGTCGCGTTAATCCGGTCTTTCAGCGCGCGCTTCATCACCAGGTGCTGCTCTGATTCAGACTTATGGTTAACAGGGCATTCGACGTCGGGATAGTGCTTGAAGAACTGGCGTCCTCGGCGTGTGACCCTGCTTGCCCGCAGTCCGCACTCCTGCAAAGCCAGCGTTTCGTACAGCGGATGATGTACCAAGGCCCGCCAAGGATCGTGAGCCATCTCCGTGGCGTCTATCCGCTCACCGTTCAGGTACGCAACCAGCTGCACAAACGCCCCCACTTTTAGCTACACATTTTGCTTGGCCGTAAATCTACCGCGCGGCAGGGCGAGAAGTGGGACCGTGTACGTGGCGGATCCTGGGGCAGATATGATCCGGGCATGACTGAATTGGAACTCTTCGTGAAAGCCATCGCTGAAGATCTCGGCGATCCTTCCGATTGGCGCCCACCTGTGGAGTTTCGAGATTCTCTTGCGCTTTGCGCCCTGAACTCGGCCTACTCCCTGCGGGCGAGCTCGGCCGCAGCGACGAACGTGCTTGCCCGGTACCGTGCGCTTCGCCCATCGGCAGACACTGACAGCGGCTTAGACCTGATGGAGGCCATGGATAGCGCAGGCGGGCCCGCAGATTTCGCGCTTGACGTCCTGGACAACGAAAGCAAGCTCCCCGGTACAAACCGTTTACGACCTGAGGGCCTTTACGAGGGCCTCTCCCGGCTCGCAGCCCTGGACACCCCGGTAACGAATACAGGGCAACTCCGAGCCGCTGCGACCATAGGCAGTACCTCCGCAAAGGCGGCATGGACTTCAGTCAAAGGCTTTGGTCCGCTGGCCTGGTCATACCTGATCATGAATGCAGGAGTCAGCACGGAAACAAAACCAGACGTAATGGTGCAACGCTACCTCGTGCGAGTTCTTGGCGATGAACAGAGACTTGCTCCCGCACGAACACGGGAGCTCCTCCAGTTGGCGGCCACGAAACTCGCCGTTGAACCCCGGGACTTGGACAGAGCAATATGGCTGCACGAGAGTCCGACGAAGTAGTCGCCCACCAAAGTACCGGCTAACGAACGGGGAGAATGAGGGTCGCAAAACGAGGTGCATCTCTTGCAGTCGTAACCTTTCAAGATGGACAGCACGAACTCTTCAGCAATATTGGATCTCGCAAAATACGGAATCACGGAAGGTTTGTTTGGCGCGTCAGTGTCCGAAGAGTTGGTTGTCTCGGTTGGGCTTATAGCAATAGTTGGAGCGTTGGCCGAACACAAGATAGAAAACCTGTGGATCGAACTTAGGGGACCTTCGGCGGCAGGCAAGAAGGGCCCGTCCCCAAACGTGACCCAAAACATCAGAGACTGTAGGGAAATCCTGGACTCGCTGGACACGGGAAACGAGGACACCATGCCGCACCATTACGAATGGCACTACCGCGACAAAGGTCTGTACCTTCTGGAGCAAGCCGAGAAGGCCTTCGCAGCGCGGAATGACCTAGTGCACCGGGTCTGGTCTGTAGCAGATGCGGTCGAACCGAGCGGATACAAGACACCGCCGCCGAAAGGAAGAAATGCCAAAGACATGGCGGCTCGTCCGTACCGGACTGTGTCTAAGGATGAGATAAACGCCGCAATCGTTAGCCTCGTCCACACCGTTGAGGCGCTTGATCGCTTCGCTGGGGGAGCCCCTGGGGCCCGCTGACCAGGTACCGGCCGACTTACGGGCACTTGCACTCACAGGTCAAGAGGCGATAGGCACACCATCAGACCCTGCTGAGTGTCGTTCTTGGTTCCTGCGGTGCTGGCGACTGGTCAGCCAGCGACGCGCGCGCTCCGGCGCCTGCTGCCACCAACTCATCGTCCGCCGCGAAGCGCCGGAATCCGCCGGGGCCGTTCCCGCAGAGGCGGCAGCTGTGAGCCACGCCGCCGCAGAGGCACCAAAGGCCACCTTCCGCTGGTACAGGAAGCCGCACCCATCCAGATCGCGGGGTAATCGGATGGACCGCAGCTTGCGCATGAAACGGAAGTTGGCTTCTGATCTTCATTAGCGGGATGACAGTTTGAATCTGTCACGCAAGAGCACCCACAATAAAGGCAAAGGAAGACCCCCGCACGGCAATGGCCGTGCGGGGGTCTTCTTTCTTTTTATTCCAACTATCGGCGGGAGCCGGCATCCATTGACGAACATTTCCGGAAAGGAAGAACCATGAAAGAGCAGCTGTCACACTCTTGCATTCAGTGGGCGCACCAGTATTTCCTCAGGAGCGCAAAACTCAACGGCGGTGCACCCACGGTCGCGGCAAGTTGGGTGTGGTCCTTCGGCAAGGTTGCCGACCAAGTCCAGGACTACCTGGAGTCCGCACACCCTAGGGCCGAGTCACTGCCGGTTGCCCTGGTTCACGAGATTCTCGAGCTGGCGCAGGATTCGTACGGCCGGTTTCCGCAGGGAGATGTCCGCCGCGTCCTCATTGATGCATGGTGCGGGCTTGCCCATGTGTACGCCGCAGCAGGCAGTTCCATGAACCGGGAGATGGACAGACTGGAGATGATGACCGACTGGCTCATAGCCATCGACGAGTTGCATTACAGCAGCTTCCCGGGACTGTCCAGGATGGCGGCGGCCTATCAGGCCGAATGCCGCCGCCTGGACCTCACAAAGCTCCGGCGCGACCTCCACGATTTCAAGTACGTGGGTGCGCTTTTGGACCTGTTGAAACTGTACGAACCACGAGCCAGACCAACCCGCGGCACCGCGGCGATCAAGCACCGTGGGGCAACAACCAGGAAGCCAGCTATTGGCAGCTCGGAGCGAAGTGAAGCCACCCGTGCCGGCCAGCACGTCGGAGCGACGAAACGCACCATGGAGACGCTGGCAAATGAACTCTACGGCAACTGGAGGGACCATTGGCGGAACACATTGCCCCAGCTGGGTTAAGTCCAGTGCAAATGCACGACCCTCCGGTAACCAGAAGCAGCCTGCCGAGATGCGTGGCTGCGCCCATGCACGTCCCTCGAGTCGGCGCAGCGCCGGAACGTTTGACCAGCTCGCTACTTTCCTTAGTCTCCATGGTCTGGCAGTGCCGACTCGTGCCGCTGACCTGGGCATCAGGCAAAATGGGCCCATGTGCGGCAGATACGTGATGTCCAAGGCAACCAGTGACCTTCTGAGCCACTTTGAGGCCAAAGAGGTTGAGGGCAGCCCGCCGCCGCCGAGCTGGAATGTGGCGCCAACCCAGAGTGTGCCGATCGTTGCCGAACGTCTGGATGAGGGCGCGATTGACCGGCATCTGCTCATTGCGCGGTGGGGTCTGGTCCCGTCCTGGGCGAAGGACATCAAGATCGGTTCCAAGCTGATCAACGCCCGCAGCGAGTCAATCCTGGAGAAGCCGTCCTTCCGGAAAGCTGCGGTGAAGCGCCGGGCAATCGTTCCAGCCGAGGGTTATTACGAGTGGCAAAAGACTGAGGACGGTAAGAAGATCCCGAACTATCTGTACTCCGAGAAGGAGCCCTTGCTGGGCTTTGCCGGTCTGTACGAGTGGTGGGCTGACCCATCCCTGCCCGAGGATGACCCGGAACGGTGGCTGCTCAGCTGCACGGTGTTGACCACGACGACGCAGGACGCCCTGGGGCACGTCCATGACCGTTCCCCGGTGATCATTCCCCGAGACCGCTTCGCGGAATGGCTGGACCCGGACCTGACCGACAAGGGCGGCATCCAGCACCTGCTGGACTCCTTGCCGGAACCGACCCTGATACCCCGGGTCGTCAGTCCCCGGGTGAACAGTGTGCGGAACAACGGGCCCGAGCTCATCGAGCCCGCTGAACCTGCGGCCTCATAGACTCATTGCCGTGAAACTCACCGGGACCATCACTAACTCCGACGGCAGCTACGGATACATCGACGTCGAAGGTGACAGCTACGACGAGGCTCGGGACAACCTCTACGCGCGGCTGGAAGATGGACAAAAGCTGATCACCATCCGCACCGACCGCTAACCCGTGTGGAGCCTGTCCGGCAGGGTGACATCGGCAGGCGACAGTTCCGGTCTGGGCCGGAGCAGGCGGAGGGGATGCCGGAACGACCGGCCTGACCAGGCGGTGTCGGCGGAGACTTCGACGATCAGGGGCTCCACGAGTGTCAAGGCGACGGGTTCCTTGTCGCGGTTGAACCTGTCCAGGGTCGTGCCCTTCACGGTGGCCGGCCAGGGGTGGTGGCCCTTGGGCGGTTTCAGCCATCGGGCCAGGTCCCTGGCGTCGGCGGTCTTCAGCGGGGTGGACCGGCCGACGATCCGCAGTTCACCCTCGAGAACGAGTCCGGCCACGACCTCTGAGGGTTGAGTGATCGGTCCGATCACGGCCCCGCAGATGACGTCTACGGTTTCCCGGTGTTTCAGCTTCAGCCAGGAGCGGACGCCTGGCGTGTAGGGCTGATTCAAATTCTTGATGACCAGCCCCTCGATCCCGGTATGGGGCAGGTCTTCGGACCATTGCTCGGCAACACTACGGTCCGTGGTGGTGGGGGAGAGGGACAGTGGCGGTTCCCAACTGCTGGCCAGTTCTTCAAGGAGGACCCGCCGCTGGCCTAAGGGCAGGTCACGGGCGTCATGGCCGGCGACGGCCAACATATCGAAGGCGACGTAGTTCGCGGGCGTCTGCCGGACCAGTCCGGGGAGGGTTTTCGGGCCGGCACCGAGGCGCTGCTGCAGAGAGGTGAAGTCGAGCCGGCCGTTGGTCCAGATCACGGCTTCGCCGTCGATCACGCACCCGGGAGGGACAGCGGCCTCCAGGGCCTGAATGAGCTCGGGGAAATACCGGTTTTGTTGGGTCCAATAATGCTGTCGCGGACGTCGCAAAGTCCCACGGCTGAATATGTCTAAGACAGGAACTGTCGGTGTGTCGGGGACGTACTC
>NZ_JBHTZA010000006.1:0-5466 GCF_042790555.1 Arthrobacter sp. NPDC056727
TTCCCAACCAACAAACCCGCCAGGGCTTGTTCGGTCACAGGAACCAACCACAACTGAATACACCACAGCCGCGTCACCGCGGCATCGTGTAACCATAGTTTTCCCACCCCCGCCAAGGGGGTTCGGGTAACAGGGTTACGGCGGTCATAGCGTGGGGGAAACGCCCGGTCCCATTCCGAACCCGGAAGCTAAGACCCACAGCGCCGATGGTACTGCACCCGGGAGGGTGTGGGAGAGTAGGTCACCGCCGGACAACCATTAGGTCGAGAGCCCCAACCAGGATCACTGGTCGGGGCTCTCCCGCATTTAAACACCACCACCCACACCCGACAACACCCCGGGGCCGCGTCCCAGGCGAACAGACACCCCCCACACGCTCCCGCAGATCCTCCCGCCTTACTACAGACCCTTCCGCATATCCCGTCGGGTATTCACAGACCCTTCCTCAGATCCCGTCGGGTATTCACCAACCCCTCCTCAGATCCCGTCGGGTATTCACCAACCCCTCCTCAGATCCCGTCGGGTATTCACCAACCCTTCCTCAGATCCTGCGGGTTTTTCCCAAACGCTCCCGCAGTTGGCACGGCTCGGGCCCCGACAAATGTGTCGGGGCCCGAGCCACTTAAGGGCCCTTGCTCAGCTGGTCCGTACGCTTGATGTCGCGGTTCCGCCCAGGCCTGATTCGGCCTTGACCATGGTGACTTGCTTGCTTGGCCCGGGCTTGGCCGTGAGCGTCCAGGTCCCAAGGGAGTTGGCCTTTACGGTGCCGAGCCGCGTGGCGGCACGCCCTGGCGTGACGTCGTAGAGCACGACGGTCGCCGAGGTTGCCGCCGTCGAGCCGGCGTACCTGGAAGTTCCACTGAAAGTCACGTCCTTCCGAAGGCGGTGCCGGGCGGCGGCAATCGTCACCATGTCCTTCTGTCCCACGGGGGCCGCAGCCGGAGCCGGAGCCGGAACCGGCGCGGTGGTAGCCGGCGTCGACGTTTGCGTTGGCTGGGTGGCTTCCGGTGCCTGTACTTCCCTCGAGCCCTGGGCAGGCGCGGGTTGATTGATGAGATGCGGCCGCACTGCCTCGACCGGATGGTTGGGGTCGGGGTCGTTCGTGTTGATCCCAACGCTGAATTGGGCCATCATGTCGTGATCTTCGTGTGGCAGGTTGTGGCAATGGATCATGTACCGGCCGCGCTGGTGTTCGAACTTCATGAGCAGCCGTACCGTCTCGCCTTCGCCCACGTAGACCACATCCTTGGGCCCGCGTTCGTGGGCGAAGGGTGCCTGACCGTTGCGGCTGAGGATCTGGAAGTCCACCAGATGGATGTGGACGGGGTGGAACCACCCGCCTGAGCTGTTTTCGATTTCCCAGATCTCCACATCGTCCAGGTCTGGGTTGGCAAGCACCTTTTTATAGCCGCTCGCCACCACCTCGTCCCAGGTCATGCCGCCGATCGTCCACATGCCGTTGTCCCGCTTCACACGCATGCGCCGGGTCTTGACGGATTGGGAGGAGGTCAGGCTCATGGTGGTGCTCGGGGCGAGCAGCGAAGGCAACGCCTTGGCGCCGGGCCCGGACGTGTCCACAGGCTCGTCTGTCACATCGAAAGCCATGATCCTGTTGGTGAAGTCGTAGTCCACGTTGTTCTTGTTGGACAGGTTGCGCAGTTCCACCCGCTTGCCGGCGGGATACTTCGAGAAGTCGATCAGCACCTCGTAGCGCTCAGCGCCGCCGTGCCGCCAGGATGTCACCTGCTGGGCTGCGGGCATCAGGCCTCCGTCCGTGGCGACAATGGTCATGGGGTCTCCCGTGCTCAGGCAGAAGCGGTAGGAGCGCGCAATGGATGCATTGAGAATGCGGAATCGGTAGATCCTTCGCTGGACCTTCATCACTGGCCAGGGGGCCCCGTTGACAAGAATGACGTCGCCCCACAGGCCTGAGTGTGTGTTGTCGTTGTAGCCGAGGGAGCCGTTGGCAGCGAACATGGCATCGGAAATGGTCAGCGGAACATCAAACTTGCCCTGCGGAAGAATGTTGCCTTCCACTTCGTCGTGCAGGTGGTACTGGGCGGCCAGGCCGGAATAGACGCTCTGGGCAGTGTTGTGGACGGCGTGGTCGTGGTACCAGAGGGTCCGTGCCGGCTGGAAGTTGGGGTATTCGTAGTCCTTGCAGTAGTCCCGGCCCGTGAGGTCGTTGGCGTAGCCGTCGAACTGCGGGAGGGACGCCGAGCCGTGCAGGTGGGTTGAGGTGTCTAGCCGGTATCCCCACTGCGGGTGGAACAGAGGCAAGACGTTGTCCATCTCCAGCGTGATGCGTTCGCCTTGGTTCACCTTGATGGTCGGGCCCGGGAACGTCCCGTTATAGCCGAGGATAGGGGTGCTGAGGCCCGGCACGATGTTCGCCAGCGCTGCCTTCTGTTCGATCTTGTACAGATGCCTCTTGTGTCCGTCGGGGTCCACGGTGGTGCTCTTGGGCCTGAGCACCTCCGGAATGGGAAGTGCCCGCTGAAATGGCTTCGGCATGTTGCGGGACGACAGCTGGCTTGCCGACTTGGCATTGACCGATGTCAACGGCACGGCAAGTCCAAATGCACCGATGATCCCCACTCCACCAATTTGCAATGCCTGTCGGCGTGAAACCTGCACGACTACCTCCGGCGTCTGAAAGTCCAATTGATTTACTTGAAGGGTGTATGACCTACCCTGCGGAAACCTTGAGGAAGATAGGGCTGTTAGCGGCCATGTCGGGTGGCTAGCCGCTGGTGATATGGGGGTTACCCCGATAATTCTGAGGGTCAGGATTCCGAGGAGAGGACAAGGTCCTTTGCAGGCTGCTGGGCCACATGCTTCCCGGTACCCGCGGAAGGCCGGCGGGACCGCAGCAGCACCATTGCAGCCGCTGCAAGAAGCGTGCTGGCCGCGATGACCCACATGGCCATGCCCGCCGGTTCCACGACAGCCAGAAGCGGTTGGTTCCAGGGCTGTCCAACCGCGATCACCCATTCCTGCCGCCGCGAATCCGGCAGCTGGTCTGCCTGCTGTGCGAGGGCCCAGCCGTGCACCGCGTAGAGAGCGGCCACGGCACCAAGGGCCAGCAGCCTGGAGGCCAGCGACGATCCGGACCGTCCGTCGCCGTCGTCAGCGTGCCCGGCGCCGGTGGTACGGGCAATGGCGGCAGTGAACAGGCAGCCGGACAGCAACGCCAACACGGCCATCGCCTGGTACCCGAACTGGGTGCGTGACGAGTAGTCCAGCAGGGGCGTGTAGTACACGGCAGCGAGCACTGCGGCCAGCCCGGCAGCCGCCAGATAGGGTGCCGAGGTGGCACTCAGAAGCGGACGCAGCGTCATGGTGAGGGCCTCTGCGCCGCCGATCGTGCCATCCTGCCTGGGGGGAGTGGCGAGCCTGGCCAGTTTCAGCGGTGCACCAGGCACAAGCAGAAGCGGAACGACGCCGATCAAAAGCATCTGCGTCGTGACGTGCACACTGATGAGGTACTCCTGGTAAACGCGAAGCCCTCCGTTGGTGACCAGGAACAGCAGAGTGACTCCGGCAAACCACAGTGCCGCCCGGTACGGGGGCCAGCGCCGTCCCTGCAGCCGAACCCGGCGCATTCCGGCCGCGTAGAGGAACAGAGCCACGGAGCAGAGGAAGATCCACAAAGCATCGGGCTTCCAACTGCCGAAAAGATCAACCAAACCTGGAAGACGAAGGGGCACCTGGGCGGGTGCCGACTGCGAGACGGTCGGCGGCGGAGTGCGCGCCAAGGCGGCTGCCAGTCCCGATGCGGCTGCCATCACCGCAAGCTCCGCCACAGCCAGCACGGCGAAAGCGCCTCGCGCCTTGCCTGGGACTGATTCCACCTTGGTGAGGATCCACTTCCGGTGCAACGCTCCGAACACGCCCAGAATCCCCAGCGTGGCCGTCTTGGCCAGGAGAATCAGGCCGTACTGCGTGGCCAGCCCTTCAACCGTTCCGATGCCTGCCAGCGCAGCTGCTACGCCCGAGATCGTCAGGGCCAGGAAGGACAGCAGCGCCAACGTCGAGTATCGCCGTACAGCGGCCAGCAGGTCCGTTCCCAGCATCCGCCGCAGCAGGACGAGGGTTGCCAGACCGCCGATCCAAATGGCCGCGGCGGCCATGTGCATGACCACGGAAACCGTGCTGTCGGCATGGCTGGCGCCGCCGGCAGCATGAGAGTTCAGAGCCAATGGAATCAGCCCCGTGGATGCCAGCGCAGCCGTGACGGCAACAGCCCGCTGGCTCCGGACGCCAAAACACAAAAGTGCCGCCGTAGCTGTGATCAGCACCGTCAGTGCACTTCGCCGCCCGGCGTCGACGTCGGTCAGGAAACTGACGAAGATGGAGCCCGAACCTTCCGAGAACAGCGGCAGGTTAGCCAGCGAATGGAAGCTGAGGACGCTGGTCGCGGTTGCTGCGGCTGTCCAAAGGACAGCAGAAATACCGGCAAGGCCCAGTGCCTTCAAATACGCCTTACCCTGCGGGGGAAAGGCAAAGAGCGCCAGGACCAGTGGCCCGACGGTGCCGGCGGCGGCGACATTGAAAACAAGTTTGGCAACAGGGAGCCCCCAGATGACCGCTGCACCGGTCCGGTCCAGGAATGCTGCTTCCTTGCCGGCCTCGGTCGAGTAGGCAACGAACAGCGCCAGTACCCCGCAAGCGAGGATCACGGCAGCGGCAGCCACCGACTTCGTCCGTGATTTCTTCATGGTTCCCCCTCGGCGGATGCTGTCCGGGCCAGTCTTGCCACGCCTCCTTGGAATTTCCCTGTGGGACCGCCAGCGCCTGGCCGGCGCCCGGAAACACGAACGGCGGCCCCGGACCGCACCAGATGGAGCGCCCCGCGCCCTGTGAGTATGCACACGCCGGCCCCTGGAAGGCCCCCGCCGTTGGTGGCTGGCGCCGGCTCTCACCTAGAATTGCTAGAGATATGCGGACACCGGATGCTTCACCACGGGTCGCGCAGGACAACCAAACACGGATAAGAGCGGCTGCACATCGCGCCAGTGGTCGGCTCACTACAGGAGGAATCCACCATGGCTGAGCACAAAGGCGGCGGTTACCGCGGCGGAAACGACCGGGGGAACTCGGGAAGCAACCGGGGAGGGCAGGGGGGCCCGTTTAGGGGGACCAATAACTCCGGCGGGGATCCGCGGGGTTTCCGTTCCCGTGACGGCCGCGGTTTCGGCGGTGACCGTGACGGTAAGCCGTTTGGTGATCGTCCGCGCCGTGAGGGCGACGGCGATCGCCGCGGTTTTGGTGGCGGTGAGCGTAAGCCGTTTGGTGATCGTCCGCGCCGTGAGGGTGAGGGTGAGCGCCGCGGTTTTGGTGGCGGTGAGCGTAAGCCGTTTGGTGACCGTGAGCGTAAGCCGTTTGGTGATCGTCCGCGCCGTGAGGGTGAGGGTGAGCGCCGCGGTTTTGGTGGCGGTGAGCGTAAGCCGTTTGGTGACCGTC